>CAIYCT010000033.1 GCA_903924765.1 uncultured Rhodospirillaceae bacterium
CCGATCTCTCACCGAGGCGGGTTTGCTGCCCGGCGCGCTGATGCGCAACCGCGATCTGCGTTTCATCTGCAAAGATGTCTATCTGCGGGTCGAGAACGCCGATAGCGATTTTTGCCGCCGTTGGCAGTCAGGGGACGTTGCGCGTATGCCTATCGCCCACGCCGAGGGCAATTATTTCGCCGACGAGGACACCGTGGCCCGTTTGTTCGACGGCGGTCAGGTGGCCTTCCGTTATGCCCATGCCGACGGCACGGTGGACGATGACGCCAATCCCAATGGTGCGCTCAAGAACATCGCGGGCATCACCAATCCTGAACGAACGGTGCTGGGGCTGATGCCGCACCCCGAACGTTTGGCAGAAGAAGCCTTTGGCGGCATCGATGGCCGTCATGTGTTTGAATCCTTGGTGGAGTCCCTGCGGTGAGTCCAAAAGCAACAAAAGAAATCATTACCCCCGAGATCGTCGCCGCTCATGGCTTGAAGCCCGACGAATACAAGTTGGTTCTGAACATTCTGGGCCGGGACCCCAACATCACCGAGCTGGGTATCTTCTCGGTCATGTGGTCCGAGCATTGTTCGTACAAATCCTCCAAGCGCTGGCTGAAGACCTTGCCAACCGAGGCCCCTTGGGTCATTTGCGGTCCGGGCGAGAATGCGGGCATCGTCGATATCGGCGATAACCAAGCGGTGGTGTTCAAGATGGAAAGCCACAATCACCCCAGCTATATCGAGCCCTATCAGGGCGCGGCAACCGGCGTGGGCGGCATTTTACGCGACGTCTTCACCATGGGCGCGCGGCCCATCGCCAACATGAACGCGTTGCGTTTCGGTGCGCCCGATCACCCCAAGACCGCCCATCTGGTGGCGGGCGTGGTGTCGGGCATTGGCGGATACGGCAATTGCGTCGGCGTGCCCACGGTGGGCGGCGAGACCAATTTCCACGCCAGCTATAACGGCAATATCCTGGTCAACGCCATGACGGTCGGTTTGGTGGACCAGGACAAGATTTTCTATTCCGCCGCTGCGGGCGTCGGCAATCCCATCGTCTATGTGGGGTCCAAGACCGGGCGCGATGGCATTCATGGCGCTACCATGGCCTCGGCCGAATTCGATGAGAAGTCCGAGGAAAAGCGTCCCACCGTGCAGGTGGGCGACCCCTTCACCGAGAAGCTGCTGATCGAAGCGTGCCTGGAGCTGATGGCGACTGACGCCATTGTCGCCATTCAGGATATGGGCGCGGCCGGTCTGACCTCGTCGTCGTTCGAGATGGCCTCCAAGGGCGGACTGGGCGTCGAGCTTGATTTGGACAAGGTTCCCATGCGCGAGGAGGGGATGAGCGCCTACGAAATCATGTTGTCGGAAAGCCAGGAGCGCATGCTGATGGTGATCCATCCCGGCAAGGAGGACATGGCCCGCGCCGTGTTCGAAAAGTGGGAATTGGACTTTGCCATCATCGGCACTCTGACCGATACGGGACGCATGGTGCTGACCCGCCACAATAAGGTGGTGGCCGATCTGCCCATCGATCCGCTGGC
>CAIYCT010000034.1 GCA_903924765.1 uncultured Rhodospirillaceae bacterium
CAGCGGGCGGCCGGGACGATGGTCGGCTTCTTTGACCGCTTGGCGCAAGGCCCGCAAGCCCGCCGCCAGACTGGAGGACCGGGTTTCGGTTTCCAGGCACAGTTCCGGGATCGAGGGGCCGCGCCGCTCGCGGGTCATTTCCACCAAGCCCATGGCGGTGATGCCCAGCACGGCGGTATTGACGGGGTCGAAGGACACCAGCCGCCGCATTTGCGCCGCCAGATTGGTCAGCCCGCCCTTGCCGCCGGTGGGGATGAAATCCACCACGATCTGCCCGCCCAGGCCGCGCAAACGGATCTGGCGGGCGATTTCCACCGCCGCTTGCGCATTGGCGGCCTGCGCCGCCCCACGGCCCGAATCCACATCGATGGCGGTCAAGGCCGCTAAAGCGCCGAACGAGAGGCGTCCCCCATCGGGCAAATCCACGGTCGGAGAGATTGCTTCCTCGAACACCTCGTCCAAGTCCGTAGCGAAGCCCGAGCGGTCCAAGACCACCTGCTCGCCCAAACGGCTCTTCAACTCGGCATACAACGCGGCATCGTCCACCAGCACCTGCTGGATGCCTGGATGCAGAGCCAGCATGCGGTCCACCGGATCGGGGCTCCACAGCACCGACGGCGCCTTGGCCTGGGACTTGGCCGCCTGCACGGCCTGCCATTGCGACCGCAAATGGGCCAATTCGTGGGCCAGCTCGTCACGCGTACGGCCCAAGGCGGCGGTGCGCACCGAGACCCCCTCGCCCTCGGCCAGCAACGACGCCATGATGTCTTGCAACCGGGCGCGCTCGTCATCGTCCAGACGGCGAGAGGTGGCCAGTCCGGGCTTGGTGGGCGTATAAGCCAGCCACGCGCCCGAGAACGACAGATCCAGCGCCACGGTGGCGCCCTTGCCGTGGGCGGCGTCGGACCGCACCTGCACCAGCACCGCTTGCCCTTCCGAGCGCTTGGCCCCGGTCTTGGGCGGATTGCTCAAGAATCCGGCGCGCTCCTGACCGATTTCCACGAACAATCCATTGCCGCCTGGAACCTTGCCGACGATGCGGCCCAGCACCACCGATCCGGCGATCATGCCGGGACGGGCCAAGGCCAGCTCGATCACCTGATCGTCGGCATCCACCAGCGCCATGCGGGTCTCGCCCGGCGCCCACGACGCGAAGAGTTGATAGGAGTGACTAGACAAGCAGACCCGCCGTTCGCAAAAGCGCCCCGGTTTCAAACAGGGGCAAACCGACCACGTTGCTATAGGACCCGGAAACCGAGCGCACGAACAAAGCCGCCATGCCTTGAATAGCATAGCCGCCCGCCTTGCCGTTCCACTCGCCGCCGGTCACATAGGCCTCGATTTCGGACGGATCAAGGCGCTTGAACATCACTTGCGTGGTCACCAGCCGCGACCAGCTTTTGCCGTCCGGCCCCAGCAGGCACACGCCGCCATGGACCCGGTGACGGCGTCCCGACAACAGCCGCAAACAGGTGCGCGCGGTCTTGGTGTCCTCGGCCTTGGGCAATATGCGCCGTCCGCACGCCACCACCGTGTCGGCGGCCAAAATGAAGCGACCGGGGTGCCGCGCGGCCACCGCCAAAGCTTTGTCCTTGGCCAAGCGCAGGGCATGGGGCCCAGGCAATTCCGATTTTAAAGGGGTTTCATCCAAATGGGCGGGGTCCACCGCCTGCGGCACAACGCCAATCTGGGCCAGCAAGTCCAGTCTGCGCGGAGAGGCCGAAGCCAAAACCAGTCCCGCAAAAACGTGTCCAGGAACAGCGTCGCCCGAAGAAGTACTCAAGGAAATTACTTGAAGCGGAAGGTAATGCGGCCCTTGGTCAGATCGTAGGGAGTCATCTCCACATTCACCCGATCGCCGGCCAGAACCCTAATCCGGTTCTTGCGCATCTTGCCCGACGTATGCGCCAGGATTTCATGCTCGTTGTCCAAGACCACCCTAAACATGGCATTGGGCAGCAGTTCCGTCACCGTGCCCGAAAATTCAATTACGTCCTCTTTCGCCATCGATCCTTCCTGTCCTCCTTTGACAGCCCCTTTAAAGAGCGTGTTTATACAGAGGAGTCTTTGGTTTGGCTAGTGGCGTAAATGGACGCTGACTCTTTCCTCTTCACTCTTAATTCGCGTCCCCCTTCAAAAGGACGAGAGAACACCGGACCCCAGACGGCGCAATATTTATTGTAAATTCAATATATTAAAGAGCAATCCTCACATCATCACATTTTGTTACTTTTTATGACAAAGCATAGGTTTTAAGCGTTCTTAAACCAATCTAATAGTATGAGACTTATAGGACGAATGTTATGCACAAGAAAACCGAGGACGGTGTGACGTGATTGCCTGGCGTGAAGACATGGGACTTGGAATCGAAGGTCTGGACGAAGAGCACAAAGCCCTGGTCAACCTAATCAACGACTTTGATCGCTGCAAGTCGCGCAAATCGGCTTATCACGTGGCGCAGTCCGTGCTGGCCCAAACCAAGCAATACTTCCAGCGCGAGGAAGAGTTGCAAGCGGCTTTCGCTTACACCAACCTGCCCCTTCATCATTCCGATCACGACCGCATCGTCAAGGAAATGGACATCCTGATCACCGGCGCGTTCCTGGATCATCGCCTGAACGATCATGCCGCCATCTTGATGATGTCGGAGTGGATGCGCGACCTGTTTATCGGCCATATGCTGGTGCACGACCTGAAACTGCGCCAAGCGGTGCTGGCCGGGGAAGCCAACCATACGCCCTTCATGCCGCCCCATATCGCTTCCGAAGCCAGCAGCCAACTGAGCGCGGCGCTTTAAACAATCGTCATCACCGGACTTTAGACGTGGCGATCCACGTGGATACGCGGATCAAGCCCGCGCATGACGATTTTAAAGTATCTGATGAAAAACGGGATGCGCGAAGGGGCAAGCCCCTTCGCTATAACAGTCCCTAGCAGCTTTCCGCTTCGCCGCGCTTGCGCAGGAATTGGAAGAATTCGA
>CAIYCT010000035.1 GCA_903924765.1 uncultured Rhodospirillaceae bacterium
AATCGCTATCACACTGATTCTTATAGCAGAATTACGCTATTTCGTCACGGAAACCTTGGGTCATATGGGAAATCCGGGTGTAAATAAACATTTAGTGCAAAAATATGCACAAGGGTTTACTGTTTCTAAATAACCATAAAAAATTTGGGTGCAAAAGGAGTGGAGCCATGGTCGGTCGCCAAGAAACCAGTAAGCGTGCATCCGCATCGACAGGTTCAAAAGACGGCCGTGCGGTCGTCTTTTCGGTTAGCGATGTTTTAGTGGGTGAGCCATCCTTCGAAGACCTCCTTACCAGCGATGTGACCCGCATGGTGATGGATTGTGACGGGGTCAAGGACGAGCAATTGCGAACCTTGCTCGGACAGGTTCGATCTCGCTTGCTATAGGAATCTTAAAATTATCACATTCCGCTTGACGCTCTTGTCTGGCGCGCATATAAACGCGCCTTCCGTTTAGACGGTACAAAGTTTTTATTGCAGCAAGGTTATCAATATGGCCCATCATCAGTCAGCCAAGAAGCGCATCCGCCAGACCGAACGTCGCACTGAAGTCAATGGCGCGCGCGTCAGCCGGATCCGGACTTTCGTTAAGAACGTCGAATTGGCCATTGCCAGCGGCGACAACCAAGCCGCCAAGGCAGCCTTGTTGGCCGCCGAGCCCGAATTGATGCGTGGCGTTCAAGCGGGCGTTCTGCACAATAATACTGCCTCGCGCAAGGTCAGCCGCCTGTCGGCGCGGGTCAAGGTGATGAAGGCTCTTTAAGAGTCGTTCTTACTGGATTTCTGCGAAAAAGCCGCGTTGATACGCGGCTTTTTTATTAAGCGCTAGGGATTCCGCCCCCTTGTAAAATGCAAGGAAAAAATTTTAGTTTTGTCGGGTTTAACCCGCTTGCGAGTCCTTCTGCCGCTCGCTAGAGTCCGCCCGCTGGAGTCGTCGTTCGGACGGTTCTGAATCAAAAGAATCGAGTTGTAAATATAGCGGCTTTGGCTGCTTGGGTAAGGATTTGTCTAAAGGGAATATGACCTAAGCTTTCGGTCTAGTGACTTAGATTGGGGCGGTTAATTCTGGACGAACACTCTTTATTGTTTTGGGCCATGATCTTGGGAGGGCGGTTTTTTCTTCAAGTCATGGAAGTTGGGGGTGGTTGCGGCGGCGAGGAATGTGCCCGGTCACGCGTGGAGACAGTGCGCGTAGTTGAGGTCGTTTCGCGTTTAATAGTTTGTCTGTGGAGGGGCATGGGCGAATGGGGCAACCGATCATTGGGGACAGGTCTATAATGAAATCAGAGTGGGATCGGGTTATTGTCAGGCTTAGGGATGAGGTGGGGGATACCGCATTTCGGTCATGGTTGCGCCCAATCGTCGTTCATCAAGTCAGCAATGATTCGGTGCGATTGGGATTGCCGTCGCGGTTTATGCGCGATTGGGTCGCCACCCATTACGCCGAGCGGATCAGGACTTTGTGGGGCGCCGAGAATCCGGCCATACGGACCGTTGAAATCGTGGTCAATCCACAAGTGAACGGCGCACCTTCGGCCGAGCAGGCCAGCCACGCCAACCACGCTCGCGTCATGACCAAGACCGCCGCTTTACCCGTGCCTCACGAACCTGCCCTGCGGTCGGCGGAGCCGAAAGTTCCGGCCATGGACCCTGCGCCGACGCAAAATGGCGATATCGATTTCTTGGGTGCGCCTCTGGATCAGCGTTTTACCTTCGAGAATTTCGTGGTGGGCAAGCCCAACGAGTTCGCTTACGCCGCCGCATTGCGTGTGGCCGAGGCCGACCGGGTTTCGTTCAATCCATTGTTTTTGTATTCCGGCGTCGGCTTGGGCAAAACCCATTTGATGCATGCGGTGGCGTGGCATATCCGCAATCATTCTCCCGCCCGCCGGGTGTTGTACCTGTCGGCGGAAAAATTCATGTACCGCTTCATCCGGGCGCTACGCGATCAGAACACCATGGCGTTCAAGGAAGAGTTTCGCTCGGTGGACGTGCTGATGATCGACGATGTGCAGTTCATTGCCGGCAAGGAAACCACCCAGGAAGAGTTCTTCCACACCTTCAATGCTCTGGTGGATCAGGGGCGGCAGATCATTATCTCGGCAGACAAATCGCCGTCCGATCTGGAAGGGTTGGAAGAACGTCTTCGTTCGCGTCTGAATTGTGGCTTGGTGGCCGACATTCACCCCACCACCTACGAATTGCGCCTCGGCATCTTGCAGCAAAAGGCCGAGCAGATGGGCGTGGTGGTGCCGCCCAAGGTCAACGAATTCTTGGCCCACAAGATCACCTCGTCGGTTCGCGAATTGGAAGGGGCGCTCAATCGCGTGGTCGCCCATGCTCAATTGGTGGGCCGCTCGATCACCTTGGAATCCACCCAGGATGTGCTGCACGATTTGATCCGCGCCTCGGACCGCCGCATCACCATCGAGGAAATCCAAAAAAAGGTGGCCGAACATTACAACATCAAGCTGGTGGAAATGTCCTCGGCTCGGCGTTCACGCACGGTGGCCCGGCCCCGTCAGGTGGCCATGTATCTGGCCAAACAACTAACCAGCCGGTCGCTGCCCGAGATTGGCCGCAAGTTCGGTGGCCGCGACCACACCACCGTGATGCATGCGGTCAAGAAGGTCGATGAATTGCGCGAAGTCGATCAGAATTTCGCCGAAGATGTTGAGTTGCTGCGGCGGATGCTGCAAGGCTAGGGGGGCTTAGTTTGCGCTTTGCCTATGGAAGGCCTGTGTTATACTGACTGCCCTGCCGGTTCCGGTAGGGTTGTCTTACAGGGAAACAGACCGCAACCGCCATGAAACTGACCATAGAGCGCGCAGCACTGCTCAAATCCTTGGCCCACGTCCAAAGCGTCGTTGAGCGCCGTAATACCATCCCCATCCTGTCGAACGTCAAGTTGGAAGGCGAAGGCTCGGTCCTTAGACTGAACGCCACCGACATGGATTTGGATTTCGTCGAGGAAAGCCCCGCTCATGTGAGCAGAGCGGGTGCCACCACGGTCCCGGCCCATACCTTGTACGACATCGTGCGCAAGCTGCCCGACGGCAGCCAGGTCGAGCTGGATTTCAGCGCCGAGGACGGTCAGGTCACGCTGCGCTCGGGCCGTTCCAAATTTTCGCTGGCTTGTCTGCCGGTGGATGACTTCCCGGCTTTGGCTGGGGGCGATCTGCCGCATTCCTTCACGCTGGCCGCCGCCGAATTGAAGGCGCTGATCGACCGGACCCGCTTCGCCATTTCCACCGAGGAAACTCGCTACTACCTGAACGGCATTTATCTGCATGGCGCGTCGACCCCCGAGGGCGACGTGTTGCGCGCCGCCGCCACCGATGGACATCGTCTGGCGCGGGTGGAGATCACTTTGCCAGTGGGTGCGGCCGGTCTGCCCGGCATTATCGTGCCCAGGAAAGCGGTGGCGGAAATCCGCAAGCTAATCGATGAAACCGACGGCGAAATCCTGATTTCCATGTCCGAGGCCAAAATCCGCTTTTCCTTTGGCGATGCGGTGCTGACCTCGAAATTGATCGACGGCACTTTCCCCGATTACGAGCGGGTCATTCCCGCCAACAACGATAAGATTCTGGATGTGGACGTGGCCGCTTTCGCCGCCTCTGTGGACCGGGTCTCGGCCATTTCCACCGAGAAAAGCCGAGCCATCAAGCTGAGCCTGGATCGCGGTTCGGTGCGCTTGTCGGCGTCGTCGCCGGAAAATGGCACCGCCGAGGAAGAGATCGAGGCCGATTATCAAGCTTCGCCCTTGGAAATCGGATTCAACTCCCGGTATCTGATGGACATCCTGGGGCAAATCGAAGGCGGCGTCGCCCGCTTTGCCATGGCCGACGCGGCCTCGCCCACGGTGGTGCGCGATCTGGCTCATGGCGGCGCCATCTATGTGTTGATGCCGATGCGGGTGTGAGCCGGGTTTTGGCCCAACCAGAGGGGCTTCCGGGGCGGCGTCTTTCCATTCGACGGCTGACGTTGACCGACTTTCGGTGTTACCGCCATCTGCGGTTGGAAACCGATTCCCGCCCCGTGGTCTTGACCGGCGCCAATGGCGCGGGCAAGACCAATTTGCTGGAGGCGCTGTCGTTTTTGGCCCCGGGCCGAGGATTGCGCCGTGCCACGTTGGCCCAGGTTGCAAGGCGGGACTCCGCCGGTATTTGGGCGGTGGCGGCGGTGTTGGACGGGCCGTCTGGCCGGGTGGAAATCGGCACTGGCATCGAGCCGGGTTCGACGCGGCGAGCGCTGAGGTTGGACGGAGAGCCGGTCAAGGCTGGCGATGTTGCGGGTCTGGTGGCGGCTTTATGGCTGACACCGGCCATGGATCGGGTTTTTATGGAAGGCGCTTCCGGGCGCCGCCGGTTTTTGGATCGGTTGATTTTGGCGATAGATCACGGGCACGCCGCCCATGCGGGGGCCTATGACCATGCGATGCGGGAGCGAAACAGGGTGCTGAAGGAACAGGGGGCTGACCCCGGATGGTTGACCGCCTTGGAGGCTGCCATGGCCAAGCACGGCGTCGCCATGGCGGCGGCCAGACGGCGCGGGGTCGCGCAGCTCGACCGCATGTGCGCCGCTCGCCAAGGGGTGTTTCCTGCGGCCCGGTTGGCGTTGATGGGTGATGTGGAACACTGGTTGGACGAGATGGACGAGGCGGAAGCCGAAGCCCGACTGACCAAGGCTTTGGTCCAATCGCGCAGCCGCGATGCCGGGGCCGGGGCCACCACCATCGGCCCCCATCGCACCGATTTGGATGTGCGCCATGCCGCCAAGAATTTGAATGCTTCGGACTGTTCCACCGGCGAGCAGAAAGCGGTGCTGATCAGTATGGTGCTGTCACAAGCCCGAGTGCTGCTGACCGAAAAAGGATTGGCCCCGCTGATGCTGCTGGATGAAGTGGTGGCTCATTTGGACCAAACCCGCCGTTTGGCTCTGTTCGACGAACTGGTCGAACTGGATGCCCAAAGCTGGATGACCGGAGCCGATCAATCCTTGTTCGATGGCTTTGAAGGCCGCGCTCAGTTTTTTCAGGTGGCGGATGCCACGATTTTAAACCCAGTGGCGGATGCCACGAATATACACAAAGAGACGGGAAACCTGACTCATGAGCACTGACGAAACCACGCCCGAAACTGTCGTTCCCGCCGAATATGGCGCGGACTCCATTAAAGTCCTGCGCGGCTTGGAAGCGGTGCGCAAACGACCGGGCATGTATATCGGCAATACGGGCGATGGGTCGGGTCTGCATCACATGGTCTACGAAGTGGTGGACAACGCCATCGACGAAAGCCTGGCCGGCCACGCCAACCGCATTGACGTGACCTTGAACGGCGACGGCTCGTGCACCGTGCGCGACAATGGCCGGGGCGTTCCCACCGACATTCATAAAGAAGAAGGCGTCTCCGCCGCCGAAGTGATCATGACCCAGCTGCATGCGGGCGGCAAATTCGACCAGAATTCCTACAAGGTGTCGGGCGGTCTTCACGGCGTTGGCGTCAGCGTGGTCAACGCTTTGTCCGAATGGCTGGACCTGCGGGTGTGGCGTGACGGCAAGGAACATTACATGCGCTTCGCGCATGGTGACGCCGTGTCGCCGTTGAAGGTGGTGGGCGTATCGCCCATGACCGAACGCGGCTTGTTGACCGGTACCGAAGTAACCTTCAAGCCGTCGCTGAAGCTGACCCCGGAATCGGAGGAAGGCACCTTCGACACGGTGATCGAATTCGACTTTGCCACCTTGGAACATCGTTTGCGTGAGCTGGCCTTCCTGAATTCCGGCGTGCGGCTGATCCTGACCGATAATCGCCATGCGGAAGCGCAAGTCTCCGAGCTGCATTATGAAGGCGGCATCGAAGCCTTCATCCATTGGCTGGATCGCTCCAAGACTCCGCTGCATACGCCGCCCATCGCGGTGATTGGCGAAAAGGACGGCATCACCGTGGAAGTGGCCATGGAATGGACCGACAGCTACCACGAAAATCAATTGTGCTTCACCAACAACATTCCGCAAAAAGACGGCGGCACTCATCTGGCTGGGTTCCGGGCGGCGCTGACCCGCACGATCAACAGCTATGCCCAGTCCAGCGGCATCGCCAAAAAGGAAAAGGTCGAGATCTCGGGCGACGACATGCGCGAAGGCCTGACCTGCGTGCTGTCGGTCAAGGTGCCCGATCCCAAATTCTCGTCCCAGACCAAGGACAAGCTGGTGTCGTCGGAAGTACGGCCGGTGGTGGAAAACATCACCAGCGCCAAACTGTCGGAATGGTTCGAGGAACATCCCCAGGAAGCCCGCAAGATCGTCATGAAGGTGGTGGAAGCCGCCGCCGCCCGCGAGGCAGCGCGCAAAGCCCGTGAATTGACGCGGCGCAAAGGCGTGCTGGATGTGGCCACTCTGCCCGGAAAACTGGCGGATTGCCAGGAACGCGATCCGGCCTTGTCCGAATTGTTCATCGTCGAGGGCGATTCCGCCGGCGGGTCCGCCAAGCAGGGCCGCAATCGCGCCAACCAAGCCATCCTGCCGTTGCGCGGCAAGATCTTGAATGTGGAGCGGGCGCGTTTCGACAAGATGCTGTGTTCGGCGGAAATCGGCACACTGATTGCCGCCCTGGGCACTGGCATCGGGCCAGAGGATTTCAATCCCGACAAACTGCGCTACCACAAAATCATCATCATGACCGACGCCGACGTGGATGGCAGCCACATCCGCACCTTGCTGTTGACCTTCTTCTATCGCCAGATGAAAGAGGTCATCGAGCGCGGCCATTTGTACATCGCCCAGCCGCCGCTCTATCGCGCCAAGCGCGGCAACAGCGAGGTCTATCTGAAGGACGACCGGGCGCTGGAGGAATATCTGGTGGAAGGCGGCCTGTCCGATGCCGTGTTGCATCTGGCCGACACCAGCCAAAGCGCCGGGGCCGATTTGCGGGCCTTGGTGGACAAGGCCCGTCACGCCCGCTCGCTGCTGGTTCCATTGTCGCGCCGGGTGCCGTTGGCGGTGTTGGAGCAGGCGGTGATCGGCGGCGGTTTCGATCTGGCCGCCTTGACCGACGGAATCAAAGGCCAAGCCCTGTGCACCTCCATCGCCCAACGTCTGGACGAGTTGGAATCCGACCTGGAAAAAGGCTGGCGCGGACTGTGGGTGGAAGGCGACGGTTTGGTCTTCGCCCGCACCTTGCGCGGCGTCACAGAAACCCATGCGGTGGATGCGTCCATCATCCGCTCGGCGGAAGCCAGACGCCTGGACGAAATGTCCGTCGCGCTGAAAAGCGCCTTCGACCAACCGGCCAAATTGTCGGCCAAGGACAAGGATTTCGTGGTCAATGGCCCGGTGCAACTGGCCGACGCCGTCATGGAACTGGGCCGCAAGGGCATCGGCATCCAACGCTATAAAGGCTTGGGCGAAATGAATCCCAGCCAATTGTGGGAAACCACCTTGGACCCGCAAGTGCGCTCGCTGTTGCAAGTCAAGCTATCCCAAGCGGGCGACGCCGAGGAAGTGTTCTCGACCTTGATGGGCGACGTGGTCGAACCACGCCGCGACTTCATCCAAAGCAATGCGCTGAAAGTGGCAAATTTGGATGTGTAGGATTGATTTGGGGCTTGTTCCCTGACCGGAAGCAGCCCTATCAATCCCCTTAAAATCAGAGTAATCTAATCGGACATTTTTCCTTACCTTCAAGGAGGCGGAAATGTCTGTTTCATCTATTCTGAAGAGCAAGGGCAGCGCGGTATTCACTGTGCGGCCCGATCACACGTTGGCCTATGTGGCCACCATCTTGTCCACCAAGAATGTGGGGGTGGTCGTGGTGTGCGATGCCAAAGGGCAGGTTGTCGGTCTGGTGTCCGAGCGCGATATCGTCCGCGGGATTGCATCCTATGGCAAAGAGGGCCACGACATGCCCGTGCGCAGCATCATGTCCAGCCCGGTTCTGGCCTGTTCTCCCACCGATACTGTCAAGCATATTCTGCAGGTGATGACCGAGTCGCGGGTTCGCCATCTGCCGGTGATGGAGCATGGCGACTTGATCGGCATCGTCTCGATCGGCGATGCGGTCAATCATCGTTTGATGGAATCCCAGGAAGAAATGGGAGTCCTGCGCGACTTCGCGGTGATCAGGTAGGGAGCGTCACTCCATCTCCACCGCTTCGAACCGTCTTGCTGTGAAGGTGGGAGACCAATGCTGCGCGCCCAGTCCGGCCTTGTGTTTCAATTGGGCCAGGAATTGGCGTGGGTCGGGTAATTGCTCCCACACCGAGGGGATGAATAACGCTTGGCGGCCTTGATCCTCGATAATCAAGCCGTCCTTGCCGGGGCGCAATTGTCGGATCAAGTCGTCCTCGTCGATGAAGCGCATGGGCTGGGGCGCGGTCAGCACGGTGATCGAGATGTCCAGATCGGCCAGTTCGTCAGGACTGAGGGGCTGAAAACGCGGATCGCGGAAGGCCGATTTGAAAGCGTTGTCCACCACGTCCGCGCCCAAGTTCCGCCATGCCACCGGCGAGCCGATGCAGCCGCGCAACGCGCCGTTGCGGGTCAAGGTGACGAAGCAGGCGCCTGGTTGGCGCAGCGGGTCGGTTTCGTTTCCAGGGGGTGGCGGCAGCGGCGCTCCGGTTGTCAGGCCATGGTCAATGGAGGCGCGGGCTAGGTCCAACAAACGGTGTTTAAGGGAGTGTGTTTTTTCGGGTTCGTAAAAAGCCCACGCGCCGTATCCCACCACCTTGTCCTTGGGTCCGGCGGTGTCGCCGGAATTGCGCAAATCCAAGGTGCGGATGGACATGCCCCGGCGTTTGGCGGTCAGGAGCAGACCGGACACCGGCACCCGACCGCACGCGCCGTCGCGGTCGATGGCTGCGCCGTCCAGATGTTCGATGGCTGTGGCTGTGGCTCGGTCGGTCTGTTGGCAGGCGCTGTAGTCCAGATAATGGGATAAGTCGCTGGACACCACGATCAGGGTTTCCGGCCCGCCCCATAAGGCGTCGAGCAAAGCGGCCACGGCATCGGCAGGCGCGTCACCGGCGACGATGGGCACAAGCGCAAAATCGCCCAACACCCGCATCAAAAAGGGAAGGTGAACCTCAAGCGAATGCTCGGGGCCGTGGGCTTGGTCCAGTTCACCGACCAACGGCAATCCGGCCACTTGAACATAGGCCGAGCGGTCCACCCGCACCGGCCCCAACGGAGTCGCCCACGCATCCGCAGCGCCCAAAGCCAAGCCGCGAAAGGCCACCCGATGGCTGGGGCCGATCAACACCACGCGACGGATTGTGTCTTTGAGCGGCGTCAACAAGGCATAAACCTTGGCGGCCACAGGACCAGAATAGATATAGCCCGCATGGGGAGCGATGATCGCCTTGGGCGGCGGTCCCGATGGCGCGGGGCCGGAATCGGCCACATACCCGTCTACGATTTGCATTAAGGCCAACGGGTCGGCGGGATAGAAACTTCCAGCGAAAGCGGCGGGTCGAATGACGGACATAATGGGCCTCGGGATTGAAGAGGTGACGACCATTATAGAGGATATTTTCCCAAACGAGGTCGACTTGATTGACGGGACGGTTTTTTACCCCATCTTTTTTCATTATGAATTTTCCCGATTCCGTTCCTGCCCGTCATTGGCATGCTGTTGATGACGGACGCCTCCAATGCGACGTCTGTCCGCGATTTTGCAAATTGCACGACGGACAGCGCGGTTTGTGCTTTGTTCGCGCTCGGGATGGGGACGAGCTGGTGCTGACCACCTGGGGGAGGTCGTCGGGGTTTTGCATCGATCCCATCGAGAAAAAGCCACTGAATCATTTTCTGCCCGGAACGCCGATTTTATCTTTCGGCACGGCGGGTTGCAATCTGACCTGTAAGTTCTGCCAAAATTGGGACATCTCCAAATCGCGCGAGGTGGATCGCCTGAACCAAGTCGCCCTGCCCGAGACCATCGCCAAGGCGGCCAAGGATTTAAATTGCCGCTCGGTGGCCTATACCTACAACGACCCGGTGATTTTTTTGGAATATGCGGTGGATACGGCCAAGGCCTGCCGCGCGCTAGGCATCAAGAACGTGGCGGTGACGGCGGGTTATGTGGCCCCCGGCGCGCGCGAGGACTTTTTCTCGGTGATGGACGCCGCCAACGTGGATTTGAAAGCCTTCACCGAGGAATTCTACCACACGGTTTGCGGCGGCACGTTGGAAGCGGTCAAGGAAACGCTGGTCTATCTGGTCCATCACACTTCGGTATGGGTGGAAATTACCACCTTGCTGATACCGGGCCTGAACGATTCCGACGAGGAAATCACAGCTTTATCTCACTGGGTCGCTAGCGAACTTGGTCCCAATGTGCCGTTGCATTTTTCGGCCTTTCATCCCGATTGGAAAATCCGCGACATTCCCGCTACCCCGCCCGCCACCTTGACCCGTGCTCGTGCCATCGCCCGAGATCAGGGTTTGAACTTCGTCTATACCGGCAACGTTCATGACGACCAAGGCGGCAGCACGTGTTGTCCATCGTGCGAAACCTCGTTGATCGGTCGGGATTGGTACGTTTTGACCCGGTGGAACCTGACCGCCAATGGCGGGTGTCCGTCGTGCGGAACCAAGCTGCCCGGCCATTTCGAACCCCAGCCCGGCGACTGGGGGCGCAAGCGCGTCCCTGTCACGTTCGAACGCACACTATGATATCCGTCTCGTGCGCAGGATATAAGACGATATCGGCGTTGACGAATGCGACTAAATCCTATTTTCTCCAACCAACAAATGGGGCAGGGGTAACGTTCATATGATCAATCTTCGCCGCGAGGCCACGGTCTACGCTCTCGCATTGGCGTTTCTGGCAATTTTGGCCGTCGCTTCCTATTTGATCATCGATTCCATTGTGACGCGTCAGCAGCACATGGCCAGCGTGCTGAGCGTCAGCGGCAGGCAACCCATGCTGAGCCAGCGTATCGCCTTGTTGGGTCTGGAAGTGGCCGACGCCAAAAGCCCCGAGACGTGCGACCAGATGCAAAATCAATTGCGCGAGACCGTGGATTTGATGCGGCGCAGCCATCGCGATCTGGTCGAAGGCTCATTGGCCCTGGGCATTGATCCGCCCAAGAACAAGGATTTGCGGGCCGTTTATTTCTCGCCGCCCCACGATCTGAACCGCAAGGTGACCGATTTTCTGATCGCCGCCGACAAAGTATTGGACTCCATCGATCAAAAGGCCGAAGCCAAGACCGTTCATGCTGCGGCCCAGGTGGTGGTGCTGGCCAATAGCGCCTTGCTGGATTCGCTGGCCGCAGCGGTCAGCCAATATGCCGCCGACAGCGAGGCGTTGTTTCGTCAATCGCAAATTCGGGTTCTGTTTGTCACCGCCGCAATGCTGATCGCCCTGACCACCGAGGCGTTGTTCGTCTTCCGCCCCTTGTTCCTAAGGATGCGGGGATTGGTGGATATGGCCCAATCAGATCCCTTGACCGGTTGCTTCAATCGCCGTTCGCTGTTGGAGGCGGCGGCCCGCGATTTGTCGCGCTCGCGCCGAACCGGCACGCCGTTATCGGTGATCTTGCTGGACATTGATCGGTTTAAAAAGATTAACGACACCTATGGGCACGCGACGGGTGACGCCGTTATCCGCACTTTGACCGAAATCGTCAAGACGACCATCCGCACCGCCGATCTACTAGGCCGCATGGGGGGCGAGGAGTTTGTGGTGTTCCTGCCCGATACCAACACCGTAAACGCTGTCTTGGTGGCCGAGAAGCTGCGCTTGCTGCTGGAGCAAGCTGAGGTTAAACACGATGCCGCCACCCTGCATTTCACCGCCAGTTTCGGCGTGGCGCAGATGTCCGAGCAAGATGACGACCCCCTGGTGCTGATCGAGAGGGCCGACGCTCAAATGTATCGCGCCAAGCATGCCGGACGGAATTGCGTCCGGAGTCCCTTGACGGCTTAATGTTGCAGATTCGTGATTTAGGACTTGGATTCCCGCATGCGAGTGTGCCATATGCACGGCATCGCTAATTAACCATAAATTCGGAGTTGGCAGCTATGGGTGTGCGCGTTTCCATCAATGGGTTCGGCCGGATCGGTCGTTTGGTTTTGCGTTCTTTGATCGAGACGGGACGCACCGATATCGACGTGGTGGCCATCAATGATTTGGGCTCGCCCCAAGCCAATGCGCATCTGCTTAAATACGATTCGGTCCACGGCGTTCTGCAAGCGGATGTTCAGGCCGACGATTCCTCCATCACCATCAATGGCCGTCGCATTCAAGTGACCGCCGAACGCGATCCGGCCAAGCTGCCGTGGCGCGAGCACAACATTGACGTGGCCATGGAATGCACCGGCCTGTTCACCAAGCGCGAGAAGGCCGCCGCCCATCTGGAAGCGGGCGCCAAGCGCGTGCTGATTTCCGCTCCTGGCGACGGGGCCGATTTGACCGTGGTTTACGGTGTCAACCATCACCTGCTGGAGAAAAATCATCTGGTGGTGTCGAACGGCTCTTGCACCACCAATTGCCTGGCTCCGGTGGCCCAAGTGCTGCACCAAACCTGCGGCATCAAGCACGGCTTCATGACCACCATTCACGCCTATACCGGCGATCAGGTCACAGTCGATACCCTGCACAAGGATTTGCGCCGCGCCCGCGCCGCCGCCTTGTCCATGATCCCCAACACCACCGGCGCGGCCAAGGCCATCGGTTTGGTATTGCCCGAATTGGCGGGCAAGTTGGATGGCGCGTCGGTTCGGGTGCCAACCCCCAACGTCTCGATGGTCGATTTGAAGTTCGTGGCCGAGCGCGCCACCACCAAGGACGCCATCCACGCCGCCATGAAGGAAGCCGCCAGCGGTCGTCTGAAGGGCGTGTTGGGGTACACCGAGGAAGAATTGGTGTCGGTTGATTTCAACCACAACGCCGCGTCCTCGACCTTCGATGCTACCCAAACCAAGGTGATCGAAGGCACTTTCGTTCGCATCGTGTCTTGGTACGACAACGAATGGGGCTTCTCGACCCGCATGTCCGACGTGGCTCTGCTGCTGTCCAAACTGGGTTAAGGGGATGCCGATGTTCAACACCATCGACAGCCTGGATGTCAAAGGCAAGCGTGTCCTGGTCCGTTTGGATCTTAACGTCCCGGCAAAGGACGGCAAGGTAACCGACGACACCCGCATCCGGCGCTCGACCGCGACTTTGACCGAGTTGCTGGAGCGCGGGGCGCGAGTGGTGGTGATGACCCACTTCGGTCGCCCCAAGGGACGCGACGCAAGTTTCTCGCAGAAGCTGCTGCTGGACCCGCTGTCGGAAGCAGTCGGCCAAAAGGTCTCCTGGGCAGATGATTGCATCGGCGAGGTCGCTTTGAAGGCGGTGGCGGCGTTGAAAGACGGCGAGATTCTGTTGCTGGAAAATGTTCGCTTCCATCCGGAAGAGGAAAAAAACGACCCCGCTTTCGCTAAGCAATTGGCAGCATTGGGCGATTTGTACGTCAATGATGCGTTTTCCACAGCGCACCGCGCCCATGCTTCGACCGAAGGGTTGGCCCATTTATTGCCGGCCGCTGCGGGTCGTTTGATGCAAGCGGAATTGGTCGCGCTGACCAAGGCGCTGGAAACCCCCGACAAGCCGTTCGCGGCAGTGGTTGGCGGCTCCAAGGTTTCGACCAAGCTGGACGTGTTGGGTAATTTGGTGGCTAAAACCGATTATCTGATCATTGGTGGCGGCATGGCCAACACCTTCTTGTTCGCGCAAGGGGTGGGGGTTGGTCAATCGCTGTGCGAGAAGGATATGGCGGCGACGGCGCTGGCGATTTTGGACAAAGCCAAAGCCAGCGGTTGTAAGATCATTCTGCCCATCGATGCGGTGGTGGCGCACGAATTCGCCGAGAATCCGCCGACCCAAGTGGTGGATATCAATCACGTGCCCGATGATATGATGATCCTGGATGCCGGTCCCGCTTCGGCCGATTTGATCATCCAGGAAATCGGCAAATGCAAGACATTGGTGTGGAATGGGCCGTTAGGCGCGTTCGAGGTCAGCCCGTTCGATATCGCCACCAATAAAGTGGCGCAAGCGGCGGCCCGCATGGTCAAGACCAGCGGTCTGATAGCCGTGGCGGGTGGTGGCGACACGGTGTCGGCCCTGGCCAAGGCAGGGGTCGAACACGATTTCTCGTACATTTCCACCGCTGGCGGCGCGTTCCTGGAGTGGCTTGAAGGCAAGACTCTTCCCGGCGTCGCCGCTTTGTTGCGATAAGCCCAATCCCCCGGCTTTATGCCGGGGGATTCTTTGATTGTCCTTCTTTCTGAATCAAAATCCCGTACCAACCCAGACCGGGATAGGTTTCATAACCGGGCGTCTTGGCAAAGGCGACGATGGTCTCGTCGTCCAATGTGTAAAAACCGCGATCACTTTTAGAGGATTTGATCGGAAAGGACCCGGTCAAGACATCCTGATGATCGCTGGCTGCGATGATCCGATGGTGGCGATCAATGATCAGGCACCGGCTGGATTTCTTTTCTTCTTGGCTGAGCCGCACCCCTTCGACGATAGCCTGGGCTTGGGTTTCCCAATTGAAAAAGATTCCCAGCGCGCCGACGACCTTGCCGTTGATGGCGCCTCCCTCGCGGATGGCGGCGGAATAGATGGCGGCGGTTTGATTATCCAACTCGGCGACGGTCTGAATGTCGGCTACGGCGAATTCACTGCCGTCAAGGGTGTGGATGGCGTCTTGGAACCACGCTTGATTTTTGACCGATTTGCCCATGGCTTTCGGAAAGCGCTCTGACCGGCCGGTCGCGATGACGTTTCCGTCGGCGTCGGCGATCCATAAATCCAAATAGACGGTGTAGGAATCCAAAATGACTCGCAGCCGGTTGGCTGCCCAATTCGCCAGATCCAGGTTGGCGGGATCGGCGGCGCAATCCACAACCGCCTGATCGGTCGCCCACCAGCGAACATCGCAAGATCGTTCGTACAAATTCCGGTCGATGGTCTCGATCATGTTGTGGGCTAAATCGGCCAAGCGCTCACCCCGGACGGCGTGCAGTTCCAGGGAAATGCGTTGACCGAATTCGACCAAGCCGGTCAGGCTGCTGCTTAGTTCATTCTGCAACGATGACGCCAGGGCAGCAATTTCCCCAGAGATGGATTTGACTTCGTCGGCAACCACGGCAAAGCCGCGCCCTGATTCGCCGAAACGGTGGGCTTCTATGGCGGCATTCAACGCCAGCATGCGCGAGCGGCGGGTGATGCCGTGAATGCGGGTGATTTTATCATTGGTGACGGAGGCAACGGAATCGGTGATTTTTACCAGGTGATTGACGGACTGCATTAAATCTCTCCCTTGTTGGTCGGGTATTGGCAGTTTCAAAAGGAACGGAGCCCTAGGGGCCGCGTATCCAGGCGGAAGCTTCACATTTAAGGGCAAAATTTATGCCAAAGCGTATCGGTAGGATACGTGCCATATTTACGCAAAAAGCCATGCCGCAACGCACAAATTTTTTGCGGACGCACAAAATTTGAGCACCATGCGAACGACGTAACACACAATTACTTTGTGGGTGCGTCTATGGTGCTGATTATTCGGTTAGTGCCTTTTTTAGCCGTTCCACGCAAGCAGCGTGATCGGGTTGGTAATCTTGGTCTTCCCACCAGGATTCCACGCGCGCCAGCATAGTGCCCATATGGGGACCTGGTGGGCACCCCAAATCCAGCGCATCTTGCCCGCGCAAGGGGAAGTGGACGGGCTGCCAAGAATCAGCCAAATCGAGCAAGGCGGTCCAGCGGGCGGTCATCGCCGACGAGACTTCATCCTTAATGCGGCGCTGCTCGGCCCAGGCCAGCAGTACATGGTCGCGAAACAGATCGGCTCCGGACCAATGCAACATCCGTCTAGCCGACTTTGCGTCTAGATCGGGACTGACCGAAGTCCAGCCGTGGGCCATGGCTTTGACGCGGTCGGATTGTTCATTGGACAGGTGCAGACGTTGGCACAAATGGCGAGCGGCCAATGCGTCGGGCGGCAGCAGACAGGCCAAACGGCGCAACGGATCGGGACTGATATGGGGACGGATCAACGCCCGGCTTTCCAGCCAGATCAGAACTTTCAAGCGGTCGGCAAATGCCAATTCAGGTAAAATGTGATCGAAAAATCCGTCGAACAGCATCAAGGTCATGACCGGCGACGGATCGGGGGCGCTCAGCAATTTCAGCAGCTCGGCGGCGATGCGTTCGGCGGATAGCTCGACCAATCGATAGGATAATTTGCGGCAGGCGATCAGGCTGGGCCAATCGGGAGCGCCGAAGCCGAAATGGGCGTGAAAGCGGAAGAAACGCAAAATGCGCAAAACATCTTCGCTGATGCGGGTGAAGGCATCACCCACGAAGCGCACATGACGAGCGCCAAGATCGGCAAGGCCGTTGAACGGATCCCATACCCGTCCGTCCAGATCCGCTGACAAGGTGTTGATGGTGAAATCCCGACGGGCGGCGTCTTCGCGCCACGATTTTGTAAAGGCCACTTGGGCGTGACGTCCGTCGGTTTTCTCGTCGCGGCGCAGGGTGGTGATCTCGAACGCGCGGCCCTCGCACACAGCGGTGACCGTGCCGTGAGCGATGCCGGTGGGCACGGCCTTGATGCCGTGTTGGGCCAGCAGAGTCATGACCAGATCGGGAGGATTGGGGGTGGCGATGTCGATGTCAGAAACTGGGCGATTCAATAACGCGTCGCGGACGCAGCCGCCGACAAAGCGGGCTTCGATGCCGTTGGCGGCAATGGCGGCCATGACCTTAAGGGTTGCTGGGTCGGTCAACCAGGGTTGCGGCTGGATCTGGCCGACGGGGTCGTCAGAGGACACCGCTGGTCGCCAACTCGTCATGGAAGGCCACCAGGATCGACGCGGTCAGGCCCCAAATGACCCGACCTTGCCAGGTCAGCGACCACCAGGATTTCTCGACGCCATCGACCAAGCGGGTCATACGCTGGTGATTGGCGCGGTCACAGATGAATGAGACCGGAACCTCGAACACCTCGGCCACTTCGAACGCATCCAAGGTCAGGGTAAAGGGCGGGCGAACGATACCGATCACCGGAATCACGCGGAACCCGGTCCCGGTTTTGCGCTCGTCCATACAGCCCAGCACGGTCACATTGTCGGGGCTTAAGCCGATTTCTTCTTCGGTTTCGCGCAGCGCACAGGTAATGGCGCAGCCGGAATCGGACTCTTCCAGGCGACCGCCGGGAAAACTGATTTGGCCGGGATGATGTTCCAGATGGGCGGTGCGCTGGGTCAACAACACGGTGGGACCGTCCGGGTGGTCCACCAGCGGAACCAGCACCGCTGCCGGCGTGCAGCCGTCCATTTCGACGCTTTCGCACGAGGAGGAACGTCCCGCTCTCCACCCGGTCAGGAGGGACAGATCAAGAGAAGAAGGAGGCGAGGTCAATGTTTCAGGCATAAGACATACTATAGCCAACCCCTTCCCCTTGTCATAGGGTGATTTGGCGAGTCTGTCCGTCGAGATTATAGTCGGCGGCAAAACAGGATTTAAGGAGCGGATCATCGTGACCGAACAGACGTTGGTGGATCAGGCGGACCGAACAGCTCAGGCGCTGAAGACCGCAAAGGCGGCGATCTCCGAGCGGGTGTTCGGCCAAGAGACGGTGATCGAACAGGTGTTGGCCGCCGTTCTGGCAGGGGGGCATGCGCTTTTGGTGGGTGTGCCCGGATTGGCCAAGACCCGTTTGGTGGAAACAGTGGGCGTGGTGTTGGGGCTGGAGGAACGCCGCATCCAATTCACCCCCGATCTGATGCCGTCCGATATTCTGGGCGCCGAGATCCTGGATGAAAGCATCAGCGGCGAGCGACATTTCAGATTCATTCCCGGACCGGTGTTCTGTCAATTGCTGATGGCCGACGAAATCAATCGCGCCTCGCCCCGCACTCAATCGGCGTTGCTCCAGGCCATGCAAGAGGGCCGCGTCACCATCGCCGGGGAAACCTATCCGCTGCCCCAGCCTTTTCATGTCATAGCCACGCAAAACCCGCTGGAGCAGGAAGGCACCTATCCGTTGCCCGAAGCCCAGCTGGATCGGTTCTTGTTGGAAATTCCGGTGGGCTATCCCGATCTAGAGTCGGAACGCAAGATGCTGGTGGCCACCACCGGCGCACCGGAACCTAAGCCCAGATCGGTTTTGACCGCGCTGGATTTAAGCGATGCCCAAGCTCTGGTCCGGCAAATGCCTGTGGGTGACGGGGTGGTGTCGGCGATTTTGCGGATGGTGCGCGATGGCAGGCCCGAGACCACCAGCCTGGAGTCCATCAAACAGTTCGTCCATTGGGGGCCGGGTCCCCGAGCAGCGCAGGCGCTGATGCTGGCGTCGCGGGCGCGGGCCTTGTTAGATGGCCGCCTGTCGCCATCCTTGGACGATGTGGCGGCGTTGGCCCCGTCGGCGCTGCGCCACCGCATGGCGTTGACCTTTGCCGCGCGGGCCGAAGGGGTGACCTTGGACCGACTGATCCAAACACTGATCGGCCGCTTGGGATGAAACAGCAAGCCCTTGTCTTGGCCGATGCGCTGCCGCCCTTGTTGATGGCAGCGCGGCAAATCGCCGGGTCGGTGATGGGCGCGCATGGACGCAGGCAGGCCGGTCCCGGCGACAGCTTTTGGCAATATCGAGTTGCTCGTCCAGGCGATTCCTTGCGTCAGATCGACTGGCGGCAATCGGCTCGCAGCCAGTCCCTGCAGGTGCGCGAGACTGAATGGGCGGCGGCCCAGACGGTGCATGTCTGGTGCGATAGCGGCGACGGGATGGACTGGCGCTCGCAAGCGACACTCCCGACCAAGTCGCAACGCGCCCTGGTCTTGACGCTGGCGGCGTCCTTGCTGGCTTTGCGCGGCGGCGAGCGGGTGTGTCCGTTCGGCTCGGCCCCGATCAGCGGCGAACATCAGGTGGAGCGGGTGGCGCTGAGCGTGGGACTGCGCGCCGATCCCGTCCCCGGTCCGACCTTGGCGCCCGGTCATTCGGTCCTCTTGGTCTCGGATTTTCTGGCTCCTCTCGATCACTGGGAGAGCGTGTTGAAAGCTTTGTCTAGGCGGGGCGCGGCCGGGCATTTGCTCCAGGTGCTGGACCCGGCCGAGGAAACCTTTCCGTTCAGCGGACGCATCGTGTTTCGCCATCAGGGACAGTCCGATTCGGTGGAATTGGGACGGGCCCAGGATGTGGCAGCTTCTTATCGCGAACGCATAGCGGACCATTGCCGCGATTTGACCTCGCTGGCCCAGTCCCAGGGCTGGACGTGCCTTAAGCACCGCACCGATCATTCCGCCCAAACCGCGTTGCTAGCGCTTTACACCCGCCTGTCGGAGCGGGCACGGTGATGTCCTTCGCCTTTCCCTGGATTCTGCTGGCCTTAGCCGCTTTGCCCGGCTTGTGGTGGCTGTTGAAGGCGGTGCCGCCGCCGCCTAAATCCATGATTTTCCCGCCGCTGCGGTTGCTGTTGGGATTGAAATCCCGTCGAGACGAACCCGACCATATGCCATGGTGGATCTTGGCGCTGCGTCTGATGATCGCTTCATCATTAATCGCCGCAGCCGCCGGACCGATTCTGTTTGCCCATCCCAACGCGGCGCAGACCACTGGGCCGTTGCTGATTGCCTTCGACGATGATTGGTCCGTCGCCACCGACTGGCAGACGCGGCTACAGTGGATGGAAGACCGTTTAAACGAAGCCAAGCGAGTTGGCCGTCCGATTTATCTGGTTCCCACTGCTCCACCCGTTCCGCAAGCGCTTGGCCCCATGAGCGCTGAACAGGCCTTGACCCAAATCCGCCATTGGAAGCCCAAACCGTGGGAAACAGATCGTCAAGGCGTCATCGCCGCCTTGAAGGATGTCTCGGACCCTGCCGGAATCCAATCGGTTTGGCTCGCCAATGGTCTGGATGACGAGGCGAACGAGGCGTTCATTCACGCTTTGGCACGGTTGGGTAACGGTCCCACCGTGATCCTGGGCAAGACTGGCGCGGCCTTGTCCCCGGCCGCATCCGTTTCAGAGTCAATAAGCGTCGAGATCAACAGCCTGACGCCGGACCCGGTGGCGGTGGTCGCCCTGGGTCAAGACGGGCGCGAGTTGGGACGAGCCTTGAGCGACGCCACGCGGCGGGCAAGCGTGCCGTTGCCGTTGGCCCTGCGCAATCAAGTGGCTAGGATTGTCATCGAGGGCGAACATTCCGCCGCCGCCACGGTCTTGATGGACGAGCGCAACCGCCGCCGCACCGTGGCGCTGGTTCAGGACGGCATGGATGAGTCCCGTCAACCGTTGCTGGAGTCTCTGACCTATGTGGCCAAGGCGGTTCAGCCCTTCGCTGAAATCGTGACCGGGCCGCAAACGGAGCTGTTGGCGCAAAAGCCGTCGGTGCTGATGCTGAGCGGGTCGCTGTCTCAGGACCGGGCGTTTGATTTGGGCGGATGGATCGAAACCGGCGGTATGGTGGTGCGTTTCGCCGACGAGACCATGGCTCAGAACGACCACGAGCCTTTGCTGCCCACCCGCTTACGCGGCGGCGGGCGTGAAATGGGCGGGGTTCTATCCTGGACCGAACCGCAGACCATGGCGGCGTTTTCCGCCGAGTCGCCTTTTGCCGGTTTGACCGTTCCCGAGGAAATTCAAGTGCGGTCTCAGGTGCTGGCCGATCCTAATCTGGACCCCGACGCCAAGGTCTGGGCCAGGCTGGCGGACAGCACACCCTTGGTCACCGCCAAGGCCATGGGGCAGGGCTGGTTGGTGCTGTTCCATTGCGCCGCCACGCCCAAATGGAGCAATTTGTCGCTGTCCGGTTTGTTCCCTGACATGCTGCACCGGTTGGTGATGATGGCGTCCGCCCATCAAGTCCAAGGAGAGGGACCGTTCGCGCCGGTGCGCGTCATGGACGGATTTGGACTCTTGTTCCCGCCCACTGGTACCGAAAGGGCCCTGACCGAGCAGAGCCGACCCGGCCCTGCTCATCCACCCGGTTTCTACGGTGATTCCAAGGCTCCTCGGGCCTTCAATTTGGGACCGGCGCTTAAACCCCTGCGGCGCTTCGTCCCACCTGCGTCGGTGCGGGTCGAGCAAATGGGCATGCAACAGGCCGAGCGCGATTTGCGCCCGTTTTTGGTGGGGCTGGCCTTGGTTCTGGGGCTGGCGGATCTGGTGATTACCGCCCGTCTGACGCATGTGGCGGTGGCGGTGGCGATGCTGTTAACCATCGGCGGCGCGCTGGCAGAGGAGGTTTGGAAAGCCGGATTGGACACGCGCTTGGCCTATGTAGAAACCGGCGTGTCCCGTATCGATAGCAAAAGCCGACTGGGCCTGGGTGCGTTGACTGAAGTGTTGGCGGCGCGCTCCACTACCAGCTTGGCCGCGCCGCAGGGGGTGCGGTTGGATGGCGGTGACTTGGCCTTTTATCCGTTGCTGTATTGGCCGGTTACCGCCGAAGCAGAGACCTTGTCCGAAACTCAGGCGCAGGCGGTGCGGCATTATTTGAAACGGGGCGGTCTGATCCTGCTCGACCGCCAGGATGGTGACGTGGCGGACCCGGCCCTGGAGGCGACGCTTCGTCGTCTAAGCCGTCAACTGGACTTGCCGCCGCTGACGCCGCTTAGTTCCGACCATGTGCTGAACCGGTCGTTCTATTTGCTGCGGGGCCTGCCCGGCCGCTTTGCCGATGGCAAGGTGTGGATCCAAGCCGATACCGCCGACAATGACGGCGTCGCCACCGTCATCCTGGGCTCCAACGATTGGGCCGGGGAATGGGCAGGGATGGGCGTTCCCGGTCAGCAAGAGGCGGCGTTCCGGTTTGGAATCAATCTGTGCCTTTATGCCCTGACCGGCAATTACAAGGCTGATCAGGTTCACTTGCCCGCCATTCTGGAGCGGTTGGGGCATCAACCATGAGTTCGACTCTCGCGTCTTTGACTGTCGCGCCGTTGCTGCCGTGGTGGGCGATGGCTTTGATCGCCGTTCTGGCTGGGGCGGCTTTGTGGCGCTATCGGGGCCTGTCGCGGTGGCGGATGGTCAGCGCGGCACTGGCGTTGGCGGTGCTGTTGGGTCCCCGTCTGACGGTGGAAACCCGGTTGGCGGTGCCGGACGTGGCTGTGGTGCTGGTAGATCAAAGTCGGTCTCAAACCATCGGGCATCGACAAGACCGAACCCAACAGGCGGTGGAGGCGCTGCAAAAACAATTGGCCGCGCTGCCCAATCTTGAGGTGCGGCTGGTTCCGTTTGGGGCCGACGCGCCTCTGTCGCAAGGCACGGAATTGTTCCGGACCTTGAGCCAAGTTTTGGCCGACATTCCCAAGTCGCGTCTGGCTGGCATCGTCGCCCTGACCGACGGCGTGGTCCACGATCAGCCTGCCGCCCCCTTGGACGCACCGTTTCACGTTCTGTTGACCGGCGACAAGGGCGAGACTGACCGGCGGATTCAAATGGTGAACGCCCCCGACTTCGCCTTGGTGGGCAAGGAGGCTCGTCTAACCTTCCGCGTGCTCGGCGAGGAAGCGGAGCTGCCGGTTCGGATCGAAATCGATGGCCAGGAATTCCTGGATCAGCCCATGCCTCAAGGCAAGGACGTGACGGTGGACATCCCCATCCGCCATGCCGGGAAAACCGTCATCGACGTAGCGGTAGCGGCTGGTCCCCACGAACTGACCCTGGAAAACAACCACGCCATTGTCGGAGTCTCGGGCATTCGCGATCGCTTGAAAGTGCTGTTGTTGTCGGGCGCGCCCCATGTGGGCGAGCGGGTGTGGCGCAATCTGTTGAAGGCCGATCCGGCGGTGGATTTGGTCCATTTCACCATTCTGCGCTCGCCGGACAAGGCCGACCCCACGCCGCTAGACGAATTGGCGTTGATCAGTTTTCCGGTGCGGGAATTGTTCGAGCAGCGTCTCCCCGATTTTGATTTGGTCATTCTGGATCGATTCAAGGGGCAGGAGCTGCCCGCCTCGTATTTGCCGGTGCTGGCGTCCTATGTGCAAAATGGCGGGGCTCTATTGGTGGCGGCGGGACCGGAATTGGTTGGGCCTTACGGGTTGGCGCAATCGCCGCTGGCCGACATTCTGCCCGCGCTTCCTAGCGGACCGATGGTCGAGGCTCCGGTCAAGCCATCCTTAACCGCCGATGGCTTGCGTCATCCGGTCACCGCCTTGTTCGCCCAGCAGCAACATGATTGGGGACGATGGTTGCGCGTGATCCCCACCCATGTCACCACTGGCAGCTCTCTGTTGCAAACCCCGGATGGATCGCCGTTGCTGGTTCTGTCCCATGCGGGCGATGGACGGGTGGCCGAGCTGTTGTCCGACACCGGCTGGCTGTGGGCGCGGGGGTGGGAGAATGGCGGACCCTATCGCGAATTGCTGCGTAGAACTGTCCATTGGCTGATGAAAGAACCTGAACTGGAAGAAGAATCTCTAACCGCCCGCATCGACGAGGACCGCTTGCTGGCGACCCGGCAGTCTTTGTCGGCCACAGCGCCGGTCCTGACGATCACCGCGCCCGACGGCGGCATCCAGACCGTGCCGCTTGAGGATCATGGCGACGGCACTCAGACTGCCTCTGCGCCTGTGGCTCAATCGGGTCTGTGGCGGGTCAGCGATGGTCGTGCCACCGCCATCGCCATCGATGGCGATCCTTCGCCGCTGGAAATGTCCGATTTGGTCGCCACCGATCAACGCCTGAAGCCGGTGGCAACCGCGACCAAGGGCAATGTGTGGTGGTTGGCCCAGGACGGCGTGCCTGCCATCCGCCGCACCACGCCCGGCGGGGCGCAATCGGGGTCGGACTGGATGGGGCTGGTCCAGCGGGGAGACAGCGTGGTGACAGGCTTGTCGCAATCGACTCTGTGGCCCAGTTTGATCCTGATCTTGGCCGCTTTGGCGTGTCAAATCACGGCTTGGCTGCGTGAAGGGCGCTAAGAACATCCTGGTTGGTCAGCAGTTCGGGCAGGGCGATACCGTTGGGCGCGGCGGGGCCATAGACGGCATTGAACGGAATGCCGAAGCGCCCGAATGTTTCCAGGTAATGGGCGATGGCATCGTCCGGTTTGGTCCAATCCGCTTGCATGGCGACGAGTCCCGGTTGCGACAGGGCTTGGGCGACATCGCCCCGTTCGATCACCGTCAATTTATTGACCTTGCAGGTGATGCACCAATCGGCGGTGACGTCCACCAGCACCACATGGCCTTTGGCCACTTCCGCCGCGATGGCGCTTTGATCGAAGGCGGTCCAGGCGACACCGGATTCGGATTTGGCCGCGCTGGCATGGCCCATCACGCCAAACAGTACGGCTCCCAGCCACAAGGCAGTGACGGCCAGGATTACGCCCAGCAGCTTGCGGACCAGGCCCATCCAAGGACCGGGATGGGGAAGTCGCGTGGCTAGCTCGGGCCATAGTGCGACGGTCAGGAACGGGGCGGACATGCCGGTTCCCAAAGCCAGAAAGATGATTATGATTTCCGAAGGCCCCCGCGACAGGGCGAAGCTGATGGCGGTGCCGACAAAGGGGGCCGAACACGGGGTGGCCAACAAGGTGGCGAACATCCCCGACAAGAAATGTCCGGCCAGCGAGGTTCCTCCTGTTCCCAATTCTCCGGCCCAACTGGGCAATGGAATTTCGAATGCGCCCCACAGATTGGCGGCGAACAAGGTCAGCACCGCAATCATAAAGGCCAGAAAAAGGGGCTGTTGAAACTGGAGCCCCCAACCGACCGCATGGCCGGCCCCGCGGATTGCGATCAAGAGCGCGGCCAACCCTAAGAAAGAGACCAGGATACCCGCCGACGACGCCAAGAACCCGGCCCTGGCATGCAGACGATGGCCGCCGCTATGGGCCAGCAAGGACAGGATTTTCAAGGATAAGATCGGCAGCACGCACGGCATCAGGTTCAAGATCAAGCCGCCCAGCAAGGCGATGGCGGCCATCAGCCAGATCGAGGCGCCCGAACGCGGTTTGCCAGCGGTGACCGCTCTTGTGAATGTGCCAGCTTTGACGCTGTCCAAAACTGTAAGGGTCAACGTTCTGCCGATCAAATCAGCTGGGGCATCGGCATAGGTGAAGAGGGTTTGGGCACCCTTGTGTTCGATGACGGGAACTGGGTAAGACGTGCCCGCTTCATCTTCGATCAGCACATCGGGATGAGAAAATCCTTGGGCGGAGGACAGGATTACAATCAAACTTGAGCCGACGGACTCAACCGAATCCAAGCCCCAGCCCAGAGTGTCGCCCGCCACGGGAACAGCAGCCAGGGCTTGGGCCAGGGGATGAAAAAATTCCGATGGTTTGGCAGGGCCTGCGGGGATGTCCAAATCAAGGGTTGCGTCCAGCGGCACGCAGATTTTCTCACACGCCAGATAATCCACGGCGGCGTGCAAATGAACCGCCTGACCGGGAACGGATATGGGAATGGCGAAGGGCAGAATGATCGAGCCGGTGTAGCCGATGGTTTGCAAGCCAGCATCGACAGTACGGTGGGGGGCGGGCCAGGATTGGAGCGGCTGTCCGATATTGCTCGAGTCCGCCCACTTGGTTTTGGGGGGATACCCGGCATCGCCAGGAAAGCGCCAATAGATTTTCCAACCGGGTTTTAAATCGAAGGCAAGGCCCGCTTGTAGCGAAGCTTGGTCGCCGACGGACTGGATGGCGGCGACCAGAGCGACGCTGCCGGATTGATTGAAAGACTTAGAGGGCGAGGCGGATGCGGTGAAAGGGATTAGAAACGCCAAGCAAAAGGTTGCGTTCCGCAACAGATGACTTAATCTACGACTCATGAGTATTCAAATGTCCAATGGCTATCTTGCTGGTCAATTGCTCATCGCCATGCCGCAGATGAGTGATCCCCGCTTTTCTCGCACGGTGGTGTATTTATGCGCCCATTCCGCGTCCGGCGCCATGGGGATCGTGATCAATCGCACGTTCGACGGGCTGACCTTTAGCGAACTGTTGCAGCAATTGGAGATCCAAGTCAAACCCGGCTGTGAAAGCATCCGAGTGCATTTTGGCGGCCCGGTCGAAGCAGGGCGGGGATTCGTTCTGCATTCCACCGATTACGTCCACGAATCCACCACTCAGGTGGATGACGAGGTGGGGTTGACCGCCGCTGTGGACGTCCTGAAGGCGATTTCCGACGGCGACGGTCCCAAGAACCGGTTTTTGGCCTTGGGATATGCGGGATGGGGCGCTGGGCAACTGGACGCCGAAATCCGCGAAAATGCTTGGCTGACGGTACCGGCCGACGCCGATTTGCTGTTCGGCGCGGATTTGGATCACAAATGGGCCCGAGCCATCGGCAAGCTGGGATTCGACTACACCACTCTATCGGCCGAAGCTGGACACGCTTAAGACCATGACCAGCCCGATAATAATTTGAGTAACCGCGAAGGCGGTGAAGCCCTTGCGTTTCAGCCATGTCAACAGAACGCTTCCGCCAATCAGCGCCGCCGCGAAGGACATCGTTCCGATCAACAGCGCATCCAGTCCCGGCGGGGCGGTCGGCGCCAAGATCAAGTCGCGCACGCCCAAAAGCAGATGAGGAATGGCGAATAACCAAGCCAGCTTCAGGGCTTGGTTCCGTTCACAGCCCATCAGTCGCGCTAAGATAATCGTGGTGATTTGAATGGCAATGCCAAGGATTCCGCCCGCGGCCTGTAGCAGCCAGATAATCAGATAACTGGCCAAGGACAGATGGTCCAGATCGCGGACGGTCACGCCCAAGCGGTCGGCGGCCAGAAACGCCAAGCCAACGGCCACCAGCAAACTGGCGGCCATCCATCCAAGCGACAGTGGGTTTGGAATGGCGATAATGTCCAGCGCCACCACAGGCAAGGACCCCGCCAGCAGCATGAGCAAGGGGCCGAAACTACCTTCCTGTCGGCGCTTGACGGCCAAATAGGCACTACGGAAAAGGATGCGAAGTTCGCGGTTGAGAAGGACGATCATCGCCAAGCCTGCGCCGATGCCGCACAGGGCTTTCATCATGGGACCCACAACCGGATCGGCGGCCCATTGAAATAGCCGATCGGTCGCCAGATCGACGCAAAGGGGCCAGGTCAGGGTCAACCCATGGTACAGAGCTGTCATCAGCAAATCCAGATAGGTCATCGACTCCCCTCAGCCCCTTTTCTTATGGTCGATCCAAGCCCTATACCATGGTTTAAGCGGTTTGTAGATTGTCGTAATTAGTACCAAAACGGACCTAATGCTGTGCAGATTTAGTGGTTAGTGTGCGGTTTGCGCACCAGCGCTCGTTAGGGGAGAAAATATTAGGACAGCGTTACGAACCTATCGTAACGATTTGTCTGGTTTTGTGCGGACTACCAGCGTACAAATTCCAACATATTATACATGACCAGAGGTTCGGAGACCGCTGATGGCCCGTAAAATGCTGCAATTCATTAGCCTTGACCAAAAAATGCCGGTCAAGCGCAAACCAACGGAACGCAACGAAGACTTCAAAGAAATCTCGTTGGCGTTCACTAAGGACGCAGCTGACGAGCAAGCCTCGCGCTGCGAACAATGCGGAATCCCATTTTGCCAAATCGGCTGCCCGTTGGGAAACAATATTCCCGATTGGCTGATGCTGGCGGCCAACGATCGCCTGGAGGAGGCTTATGCCACATCCGCCGCGACCAACACCTTCCCCGAGATATGCGGTCGCATTTGTCCCCAGGATCGTCTGTGCGAAGGCCTGTGCGTGTTAGAGCAATCCAAGCATGGCGCGGTTACTATCGGCGCGGTGGAAAAGCACATCACCGAACACGCTTTTGAGCGGGGCTGGATCAAACCAGCCAAACCGGTCAAGGAATTGGATCAGTCGGTGGGCATCATCGGCGGCGGTCCGGCGGGTCTGGCTGCGGCGGATACGTTGCGCCGTTACGGCTACAAGGTCACCATCTATGACCGCCACGACCGCATTGGCGGCTTGCTGGTTTACGGCATTCCCGGTTTCAAGTTGGAAAAGTCGGTGGTTGAACGTCGGGTGCAGTTGCTCAAGGAGAGCGGCGTCGAATTCCAAACCAACACCCAGATTGGCAAGGATATTTCCTTCGCCGACATGCGCAAACGCCATGACGCGGTGCTGGTCGCCACTGGGGCTTATAAATCCAAGCCTCTGACCCTGCCGGGCATCGGCGTCAAGGGCGTGGTCCAGGCGTTGGACTTCTTGATCACCTCGAACAAAGTCGGATTTGGCGACACCATTGCGGCTTATGAGGATGGCACTCTCAACGCCAAGGGCAAGGATGTGGTCGTCATCGGCGGCGGCGACACCGCCATGGATTGCGTGCGCACCGCCATTCGCCAGGGCGCCAAGTCGGTCAAGTGCCTGTATCGTCGTGACCGCGCCAATATGCCCGGATCGCAGCGCGAAGTTTCCAATGCCGAGGAAGAAGGTGTAGAATTCGTCTGGATGGCTGCGCCCGAAGCGATTTTGGGTGACGGAACCGTGACCGGCGTTCGGGCGCACAAGATGCACCTGTCGGTGGCCGATGCGTCGGGTCGGCAGACTCCGGTGCCCATCGATGGTTCCAGCTTCACCCTGCCCGCCGATCTGGTGGTGACCGCCTTGGGCTTCGACCCCGAGGATATTCCCGGCCAGTTCAAGCAGCCGGGCTTGGCGGTGACCAAATGGGGCACCTTGAGCGTGGACGAGCGCACCAAGACCATGACCTCGTTGGATGGGGTGTTTGCTGCGGGTGACATCGTACGCGGGCCTTCGCTGGTGGTTTGGGCCATCCGCGATGGGCGTGAATCCGCCATTGCCATCGATCGATACATCCGGTCCAAGCACAAGGCGCAAGCAGCCGAATAAGACCGCGTTAGAGCAGTAGGAAAAAGACCATGAGCGAGAAACTCCATCAAAACGCTATTGCCCAAAATGAGGGCGAGCGGTTCGTCGCTGAATACCGCGCCAATGCCCGGATCCTGGAAGAGGCGGGTGTGGATTTGACCGAGCATGACGCCTGCGGCGTCGGCATCGTCACCACCTTGGACGGCAAGCCCCGTCGCGACGTGGTAGTGGCTGGCATCGAAGCCTTGAAGGTGCTGTGGCATCGCGGCGCCATCGACGCCGACGGCAAGACCGGTGATGGCGCTGGCATCCAAGTGGAACTGCCGCAGGAATTCTTCACCGATCATGTGCGCCATCGCGGCCATGAACCTGCGCCGGGACGTTTGGCCATCGGCATGATCTTCCTGCCCAAGACCGATTTGGGCGCGCAGGAGCGCTGCCGCTGCATCGTCGAGTCGGAAATCCTGGCCTTCGGCTACACCATTTATGGCTGGCGTCAGGTGCCGGTCAACGTGGCGGTTATCGGCGAAAAGGCCAATGCCACGCGGCCCGAGATCGAGCAGATTTTGGTGGCCAACACCAAGGGCGTGACCGAGGATCGCTTCGAGACCGATCTGTTCATGGTTCGCCGCCGCATCGAAAAGCTGGTGCTGGGCGACCATATCAACGATTTCTACATCTGTTCGCTGTCGTGCCGGTCCATTGTCTATAAAGGCATGTTCCTGGCCGAACAACTGACCACGTTCTATCCCGATCTGTTGGACGAGCGGTTTGTTTCGCGCTATGCGCTGTATCACCAACGCTATTCCACCAACACCTTCCCCACTTGGCGGTTGGCCCAGCCCTTCCGCATGTTGGCCCATAATGGCGAAATCAACACTCTGGCGGGCAATCTGAACTGGACCAAGGCGCATGAGCCGCGAATGTCCCACGCGGTGTTCGGCGATTTGATGGAAGACATCAAGCCGGTGGTGCAGTCGGGCGGCTCGGATTCCGCCGCTCTCGACAACGTGTTCGAGCTGATGGTGCGGGCCGGGCGTTCGGCTCCGCTGGTCAAGCAGATGCTGATCCCGGAATCGGTAGTGCAAAACGCCCTGATGCCAGAAGACCATCGCGCGTTCTATAGCTATTGCAATTCGGTCATCGAACCGTGGGACGGCCCCGCCGCCATCTGCGGCACCGATGGTCGTTGGACGTTCGCCGGTCTGGACCGCAACGGTTTGCGGCCTTTGCGCTTCACCATCACCGCCAACAACTTGCTGATCATCGGCTCGGAAACCGGCATGGTGAAAATCCCCGACTCGGAAGTGGTGGAAAAGGGCCGCGTCGGTCCCGGCCAGACCATCGCCGTAGATCTGGAAACCGGCCGTCTGTATCGCGATCGCGAGATCAAGGACATGCTATCCGCCCGTCAGCCCTATGCCGAGTGGACCCGCCGCATTACCCAATTGGATTCGCTGGTCAAGACCGGCGCGCCCGAGACCGGTCATTACTCCACCGAGGATTTGCGCCATCGCCAATTGGCCTATGGCCTGTCCATGGAAGACCTGGAACTCATCCTGCAGCCCATGGTCGAAGACGCCAAGGAAGCGGTGGGCAGCATGGGCGACGACGCTCCGCTGGCGGTATTGTCCAAGCAATATCGCGGGCTGCACCATTTCTTCCGGCAAGATTTCAGCCAAGTGACCAATCCGCCCATCGACAGTTTGCGCGAAAACCGGGTGATGAGCTTGCGCACCCGTCTGGGCAATCTAGGCAATATTTTGGACGAGGACATCAGCCAGTGTAATCTGTTGCAGCTGGAATCGCCGGTTCTGTCCAATGCTGAATTTGACGCCATGCGCCGTCACATGGGCGCCACCTGCGCCGAGATCGATTGCACCTTTGACCCAAGCTTGGGCGAAAGCGCTCTGAAGGACGCACTTACCCGCATTCGTCGCGAGTCCGAAGACGCCGTGCGCGGCGGCTGCACCCATCTGATTCTGTCCGACGACAAAGTCGGCACGGATCGCGCGCCCGTGCCGATGATCCTGGCGGTGGGCGGCGTTCATTCCCATTTGGTGCGCGAACGCTTGCGCACCTGGACCTCGCTCAACGTCCGCTCGGGCGAGGCCTTGGACGTGCATTATTTCGCCGTGCTGATCGGCGTCGGCGCCACCACGGTCAACGCCTATCTGGCGCAAGAGGCCATCGCCGACCGCCATCGTCGCGGCCTGTTCCCCAATCTCACGCTGGAAGAATGCGTGCGGCGCTACAAGAAGGCGCTGGATCATGGCTTGCTCAAGATCATCTCCAAGATGGGCATTTCGGTGATCAGCTCCTACCGCGGCGGTTACAATTTCGAAGCCATCGGCTTGTCGCGGTCGTTGGTGGCGGAATTCTTCCCCGGCATGACCAGCCGCATTTCCGGCATTGGCTTGATCGGCATCGGCAAGAAGGCCTCGGCCCAGCATACGATCGGCTTCGGCCAATTGGACGTGGTTTTGCCGGTGGGTGGGTTCTACCGCTATCGCCGAGGACAAGAAGCCCACTCGTTCGACGGCTCGCTGATCCATATCCTGCAAGAAGCGGTGACCAACGACAGCTATCAGATCTATCGCAAATATTCCGATGGTCTGCGCCGCATGCCGCCCATCACCATCCGCGATTTGTTGGATTTCCAACCGGCGGGCGAATCGGTCAATATCGACGAGGTCGAATCGCTGACCGAGATTCGCAAGCGTTTCCTGACTCCGGGCATGTCGCTGGGCGCGCTGTCGCCGGAAGCGCACGGCACCTTGAACATCGCCATGAACCGCATCGGCGCCAAAAGCGTGTCGGGCGAAGGCGGCGAGGACCCCGAGCGCTATCGGCCCCGACCCAACGGCGACAACGCCAATTCGGCGGTCAAGCAGATCGCGTCTGGCCGGTTCGGCGTCACCGCCGAATACCTGACCATGTGCCGCGAAATCGAGATCAAGGTGGCACAAGGGGCCAAGCCCGGCGAGGGCGGTCAATTGCCCGGCTTCAAGGTGACGGCGGAAATCGCCCGCCTGCGCCACGCCACCGAAGGGGTGATGCTGATCAGCCCGCCGCCGCACCACGATATCTATTCCATCGAGGATTTGGCGCAGCTGATCTATGACTTGAAGCAGATCAACCCGGAAGCTCGCGTGACGGTCAAGCTGGTCAGCCGCTCGGGCATCGGCACCATTGCCGCCGGAGTGGCCAAGGCCAAGGCCGACACCATTTTGATCTCGGGTCACAATGGCGGCACCGGCGCCAGCCCCCAGACCTCCATCAAGTTCGCCGGTTTGCCGTGGGAACTGGGTCTGTCCGAAGCCCATCAGGTGCTGACGCTCAACCGTCTGCGCCACCGGGTCAAGCTGCGCACCGATGGCGGCCTGAAGACCGGCCGCGACATTGTCATCGCCGCCATGCTGGGGGCCGAGGAATTCAACATCGGCACCACCTCGCTGATCGCCATGGGCTGCATCATGGTCCGCCAGTGCCATTCCAACACCTGTCCGGTGGGCGTGTGTACCCAGGACAAGGCGTTGCGCGCCCGCTTCGAGGGCACGCCCGAAAAGGTGGTAAACCTGTTCAGTTTCATCGCCGAGGAAGTCCGCGAGATCCTGGCGGTGCTGGGCGTGCGCTCGCTGACCGAAATCATCGGCCGCACCGATTTGCTGTCGCAAGTCAGCCGCGGCGGCGCCGATCTGGACGATCTGGATTTGAACCCGTTGCTGGCCCAGGCCGACGGCGGCGGCTATGCCCGCTATTGCACCCAGGAGGAACGCAACGCCGTTCCTGAAACCCTGGACGCCCAGATCATCAAGGACGCCCGTCCGTTGTTGGAAGAAGGCGAGAAGATGCAGCTGGCCTATGACGTGCGCAACGTTCAGCGGGCGGTGGGCACCAAGCTGTCGCATATGATCACCAAGCGCTACGGTATGCACGGTTTGGCTCCAGGCCATATCACCGTCCGTCTGAAGGGTTCGGCCGGTCAGTCACTGGGCGCGTGGGCCGTGCGCGGCCTGAAGCTGGAAGTGTTCGGCGATTCCAACGATTACGTCGGCAAGGGTCTGTCGGGCGGCACCATCGTGGTCCGTCCGCCGGTGGCCAGCGAATTGCGCAGCAACGAAAACACCATCATCGGCAACACGGTTTTGTACGGCGCGACCTCGGGCAAGCTGTTCGCCGCTGGACAGGCGGGCGAGCGCTTCGCCGTCCGCAATTCCGGCGCCACGGCTGTGATCGAGGGCTGCGGCTCGAACGGCTGTGAATACATGACTGGCGGCGTGGTCGCCATTCTGGGCGCGATCGGGGCCAATTTCGGCGCTGGCATGACCGGCGGCATGGCCTTCGTCTACGATCCCAATGATGTGTTCTCGGTGCTTGTCAACGACGAATCGGTGGTGTGGCAACCCGTCGCCACCGACCATTGGGCCGACGTGCTGAAAAACTTGGTCCAGGAACACGTCACCGAAACCCAATCCGCCTTCGCCGCCGAATTGTTGGCCGATTGGGGACGCGAACTGCCCCGCTTCCAACAAGTGGTGCCCAAGGAAATGCTGTCCCGCTTGGCCTATCCTCTGGGCTGGGACCAGCAGGACAAAGTCCGGGCGTAAGCTTTCACATTCCCTCTCCCTACGCGGAGAGGGAATCCCCCCCCCAAACAGCCGAAAGGCCGGTGGAGTTAACCACCGGCCTTGAAGACCCAACCTCTTGGGGAAAGAATTACGCGGTTTGTGCGGCCCGTTGGCGCGAGGCGAATTCTTTGACTTGCCGTTCCATCGCTTGGAAGGCGTCGCGCAGCGCGATGAAGATATCCTCATTAACATGAGAATCCTTGGGGTCGCGGCGCACGATCAGTTCGTCGCCGGGCACAGTCACGTCGATGCGGACGTGGAAAGGTTCCCCTTTGTGATGAAGGTTGGAGGTATTGCCGTGGTGGCGCTCGATTGCAACGCGGCAACCGATGATCCGGTCATAATAGGTTTCCAGCTTTGCAGCTTTCTCGCGGATACGCTCTTCGACGGCGTCGGAATGATCAATGCCATGAAAGGTGATCTGTATGGGGAGTTTCATGGGCACCTCCTGTTAGTGATTTTTGACGAAAGATTATAGTGATCCTGTCTTCGCGCTATTGCAACGATCCAAATCAACCCGCATATGTTAGCACCGTTTAACCACAAGGGTTCTTATGACAGATGGCTGAAGAAACACTCTCCTTTCAGGCCGAGGTGGCCAAACTTTTGGACATCGTCGTCCATTCCCTCTATAGCGACCGCGAAATTTTCCTGCGCGAGCTGATCTCGAACGCGTCGGATTCGTGCGACCGTTTGCGCTATGCGGCGCAGACTCGGGGCGATTTGATCGACGGCGACGCCGATTTCCGCATCCGCCTGATTCCCGACAAGGATGCGGGCACGCTAACCATCGTCGATAACGGCTTTGGCATGAACAAGGAAGAGTTGATCGCCAATCTGGGCACCATCGCCAAATCGGGCACCGATGAATTCCTGAAGGCGCTGGGCGATTCCGCGCGCAAGGAATCGGCCCAGATCGGCCAGTTCGGCGTGGGATTCTATTCCGCCTTCATGGTCTCCGACAAGGTTGACGTACTGACTGCCAAGGCGGGCGAGCCGGGCGGCTGGCTGTGGTCGTCGGACGGGCGCGGCGCTTTTACCGTGGTCGAGGCCGACAATGCTGTTCGTGGCGCCAGCATCACCCTGCACCTAAAAGAAGACGCCAAGGATTTCACCGATGTCCAGACCTTGAAGGGCATCGTCAAACGCTATTCTGACCATATCGCCATTCCGGTTCTGCTCAAGGACGGCGAGGCGGAAGAGACGGTCAATTCGGCCAGCGCCTTGTGGACTCGCTCCAAGTCCGAGATCACGCCCGAGCAATATACCGAATTCTATCACCATGCCTCACACGCCTTCGACGAGCCGTGGGCGACCCTGCATTACAAAGCCGAAGGCGCCATCGAATATACCGGCTTGCTGTTCATCCCCTCGTCCAAGCCGTTCGATCTGTTCAACCCCGAGCGCCGTTCGCATTTGAAGCTATACGTCAAGCGGGTGTTCATCACCGATAAGGTCGAGGAATTGTTGCCCGGTTGGCTGCGCTTCCTGCGCGGCGTGGTCGACACGCCCGATCTGCCGTTGAACGTCAGCCGCGAATTGCTGCAACACAATCCCCTGCTGGCCAAGATCAAAACTGGTCTGGTCAAGAAGGTGCTGGGCGAGTTGAAGAAAAAGTCCGACGATCCGGACAGCAAGTATGTGGAATTCTGGGAAAATTTCGGCCCGGTGTTCAAGGAAGGTCTGTACGAGGAGCGCGACCGTCACGACGAGATCCTGCCTTTGTGCCGCTTCCGTACCACTCACGGCGACGGCTGGTACAGCCTGGATGAAATCGTCGCTCGCATGAAGCCCGATCAGGAAGCCATCTACACCATCACCGGCGACGATCTGGACAAGATCAAGCGCAGCCCGCAATTGGAAGGCTTCGTCGCCAAGGGCATCGAAGTGATGCTGCTGACCGACGCCATCGACGATTTCTGGCTGAACTCGGTCGAGGATTATCAAAGCAAGAAGTTCCGCTCGGTCACCGAGGCGGGCAGCGACCTGTCCAAGCTGGCGGGCGAGGAAAGCCCGGAAGCCCAGGCCGAGAAAGCACCCGAAGGCGATATGTCCACCTTGATCGCCGCGTTGAAGCTGGCCTTGGGCGATCAAGTTCAGGACGTGCGTTCGTCCAACCGCCTGACCGAATCCGCCGTCTGTCTGGTGGCGGGCGAAGGCCAGATGAGCCTGCATTTGGAAAAGATGCTGCGTCTGCACGGTCAAATGATGGGCGAGCAGCAAAAGGTGCTGGAAATCAATCCCGGCCATGCCTTGATCAAATCCTTGGCCGCTGCCGTAGCCGCCAAGGGCAGCGAGGCGGGTATTGAGGATTCCGCCTTATTGCTGTTGGATCAGGCCCGCATTCTGGAGGGCGAGATGCCCAAGGACCCCAAGGCCTTCGCCAAGCGGTTGGGCGAGGCCATGACCAAAGGGCTGGCGTCATAAGCGCCAGCCGCATACAGGCCGTCTTAGGGCCGACCAATACCGGCAAGACCTATTATGCCTTGGACCGCATGATGGGTCACGCCACCGGGATGATCGGTTTCCCTCTGCGATTGCTGGCTCGTGAAAATTACGAGCGGGTGGTCAAGGTCAAGGGAATCGATCTGGTGGCGTTGGTGACGGGCGAGGAAAAGATCGTTCCTCCCCGCGCCAAGTATTTTTTGTGTACCACCGAATCCATGCCTCTGGATCGTATGGTGGATTTTCTGGCCATCGATGAAATCCAGATGTGCGCCGACGCCGAGCGTGGCCACATCTTCACCGACCGCTTGCTTTATGCCAGGGGAGGGCAGGAAACCCTGTTCTTGGGCTCGGACACTATCAAGCCGCTGATCGCCCGTCTGATCCCCGGCATCGAATTCGTCACCCGTCCGCGTTTGTCCGAACTGACCTATGCGGGACCGCGTAAGCTGGCCCGCTTGCCGCCCAAATCCGCCATCGTCGCGTTTTCCGCCGCCGAGGTCTATGCCATGGCCGAATATGTGCGAAGGGGCCGGGGCGGGGCGGCGGTGGTGTTGGGCGCTCTGTCGCCGCGCACCCGCAACGCCCAGATCGCCATGTATCAGGCGGGCGAGGTGGAATACATCGTCGCCACCGACGCCATCGGCATGGGGCTGAACATGGATGTGGACCATGTGGCCTTCGCCAGTCTGCGCAAATTCGACGGCCAGGGGCCGCGGTCCTTGACCGCGCCGGAGGTGGCGCAGATCGCCGGTCGCGCCGGACGGCATATGACCGACGGCACTTTCGGCACCACGGCGGATCAGCCCGGCATCCCCGATGAGATTGTCACGGCGGTCGAGGAACATCGGTTTCCGGCCTTGAAGAATATATATTGGCGCAATCCCGAACTGCGGTTCATCTCGGTGCAGGCCTTGATCGGGTCGCTGGATCGCGCCCCTGACCAAGCGGGTTTGCTGCGGGCCCGCGAGGCCGACGATTATCAAGCGCTGACCATCATGTCCCGCTCGCCAGACATTGTCGCCAAGGCCAAGAGCCCGGAACGGGTGCGGCTGTTGTGGGACGTCTGCCAGATTCCCGATTTCCGCAAGGTGATGGCCGAGGCTCATACGCGCTTGCTGGACGGCATCTTCACCCATTTGACCTCCCACGCCGAGCGTTTGCCCAATGATTGGCTGGCGCAGCAAGTGACCCGCCAGGACAGGACCGAAGGCGATATCGACACCTTGATGGGCCGCATTGCCGCCACTCGCACCTGGACCTATGTGTCCCATCGCGGCGATTGGGTGGATGATCCGCTGCATTGGCAAGGAGTGACGCGGGCCATCGAGGACCGCCTGTCCGACGCCCTGCACGAACGGTTGACCCAACGCTTCGTCGATCGGCGTACGGCGGTTTTGGTTAAGAAAATGCGCGAATCCTCCACCTTGTCGGGGCGGATCGATGGGGGCGGCAAAGTGCAGGTGGAGGGCCATGCAGTCGGCCAATTGGCCGGGTTCCGCTTTCAGTCCGAGGCCTCGACGGGGGCGTTCGCCGCCCGCGCCGTATTGTCGGCGGCCGAACGGGCGCTGAAGCCGGAAATCGCCCAACGCATCCACGCGCTGGAACAAGACGACGATGCCGCCTTCACCTTGACCGCCGAGGGCGACATTCTGTGGCGGGACGATCCCATCGCCAGGATTCTGCCCGGCCCCGACGCGCTATCGCCCTTGGTCGAAGCCTTGTCCAGCGACTTGCTCGATCCGGCGCAGCGCGAGAAAATCCGCAAGCGCGGGCAAGTTTGGATCAAAGGATTCATCGCACGGGCGTTCGGTCCTTTGGCCGATCCCGATAAAGTGGTGAATCCTGGACCCATGCGCGGATTGCTGCATGCCTTGGCGCAAGGCTTGGGATCGGTTCCGCGCAAGGACTGCGCACCTCAAGTCAACGCGCTGTCCGAAAAGGAACGGGGACGCTTGGCGCAATGGGGTGTTCGCATCGCGCCCCGTGACGTATTCGTGTCGTGGCTGATCAAGCCGCCTATGCTGGCGCTGCGGGCGGTGCTGCGCGAGACCCAATGCGGGCGCGCCATGCCTCTTGTGGCCGAACGGGTTAGTCTCCCCGCCCCGCCTGATTTGACCGACGCCGACGCCGCCTGCCTAGGATTTTCCGGCGTCGCCGGGTTTTGGCTGCGCATGGATGTGTTGGATCGTTTCGCGGGCAAGGTCTCCAGCCTGGCAAAAGCCAATCCGACCGGCTTCGCCTTGCCTTCCGGGTTGGCGCAGTCGGTGAAGCTGTCGTCCGAGGATGTGGAAAAAATCGTGACCGCTCTGGGATACCGCAAAGGCGAGGCCGGATTTGCCGCCCAACCGCGTAAGGCCAAACGGGCCAAACACGAAGCCGACAACGACTCGCCGTTCGCGGTGTTGAAAAGACTTAACTCGGCCTGAAGGCCAGCACGGTCATGTCGTCGCGCAAATGTTCCTCGCCGCGCCACTGACCCAGTTTTTCTTGCAGCAAAGTCAATTGGTCGGTCAGTGGACGGTCGCTGAAATCGGCCAGGATGGCCTCCAGACGGCGGCGGCCCAACAGGCGGCGTTGCGGTCCGCCCACCTGATCAATGATGCCGTCGGTGAACAAGATGAAGGTGTCGCCCGGTTCATAGGGGATGATCTGCGATTGAAATGAATGGTCGGACGGGCTATCCGCGTAGCCAAGGCTAATCTTGTCGCCCTTGATGGTGTGTTGGGCACCAGCGATGCGGGCCACCAGAGACAGCCCCGCTCCAGCGAATTTCACGAGTTTCTGAACGGGATCGATGACGCAGATAGCGGCGTCCAGGCCGTCGTTGGAACGGGCGTATAAACCGTCCTTGCCGTCCTGACGCAGGGCGGTCTTGACCAGAAGGTTTATGCCGGACAGGATTTGCGCCGGGTCTTCGTGACCCAGATGGTGCAAGACCAGGCCTAGGGCCGATGAGGCCACCGCACTCATGAACGCGCCGGGAACGCCGTGGCCTGTGCAGTCCATCAAAGCGATGACGCCCTTGTCGCCGAAAGCCCCTGCCCAATAAAAGTCACCGCCCACTTGATCCAACGGATGCCAGCCCACCGCCCATTCATCGACGATTCCGTTCAAGGCTTCGGGCCCCGGCAGCAACGCGCCTTGCAAGCGGGCGGCGTAGTGGATGCCGTCCTTAATGGATTGGTGGGCTCGCTCCAAATCGGCGGTGCGGTCAGCGACTCGTTTTTCCAGGTCGCGGGCCAGATCGGATAATTCGCCTTCGGCTTTGTCTCGTTGGTTCAGCCCTTGTTGAAAATTGGTCAACAAAGCCTGAACCGTGTTGGACAACGCGCCCAATTCGTCGGACTTATGCCCCGACGGTACGGTTAGAGGAAAAGCACCGGGGTGAAGCGGGTCCACATCGGCGATGTTCCCGGTGATGGACAAAATCGGGCGGGTGATCAGGCGATGGAACACCATTACCACCAGCACGCTGATCAATAAGGCGCGCAGCATTCCGATCCATAAGACACGTTTGACCCGTTCGAAAAAGAGCAGGGTCAATTTGGCCGGGTCCAGTGTGACCTTCAGGGTGCCGACTTTGGAGACTTGGCGGTCGATTCCCTTAGCTTCCAGCGAGCGTTCATAGCTGACGATGTCGCCCATGGCCATATCGGCAAAAGGAAACGACACTGGTTTGGCGACGATGCGGCCCAGTTCGGTGCCGAAATTGTCGATCAAACGCACCTCGATCACAGCGGGGTTACGGGCGACGCCTTGGACCACTTCAGCGGCCAATTCATCGGACAACTGAAATGCTGCTTCCGAGGCGGACTCGTTGACCAAGGATAATTCCTCGTCCATCACCCGGACGATGGCGGCGCGTTCAGCCTTCCACTCGCTGGCAAGTTCCCACAAGCTGGTGGCCGTTCCTGCGACGAGGGCAATGACCAAGGTCGCCAAGGCTTGCTTGACAAGCAGACGATCCCAAAAACGGCCCGAGGAAAGTTGGATGATCATGAGGAATTTGCGCGATGCTCGTATTAAGTCATTCCTCATAGCACACAATTTGGGAAAGTTTCGAGACTTGACTCGTTGATGCAATCACGCAAGCTGTGGATATGAACATTGGAATGACCTTTCTGACTTTCATCCGCCGCAAAAAGAAAAGCGTGGCTGCCATTGTGGTTGCTGTATTGCTGGTCGTGGGCGGGTTGGAGATTTTGCCCGATATGGGCTTGCGCTGGGGGCTGGTCAAGGAATTGACCGCCTTGGGCATGGCCAGCGTTCATGTGGGCGACACCGATCTTCAGCTGTTTGGCGGCCGCGTGGTGGTGCGGGGCGTTTCGGCCCAACCGTCATTGGGCGAAGCTTTGGGCCTTAGCGGCTTGGACGTGTTGGTAAATTGGCGGCGATTGCTGTCCAAGCAGGTGTCGGTCGACAAGGCCAATGTGGACGGGCTGAGCGTCACCATCCACCGCAAGCGCGGGCAATTGGAAATCAATGGCATCAATTTTCTCCAAGACCAGCCTTCTTCGTCGGTGACTCCCACTCCTTCCACGCCCCAACCTCCTTCCACGCCAGCGGCCAGTCCGTGGAGCGTGGATGTCACCGAGCTGCATTTTCAACAAGGCCGCATCCGCTATGAAGACGAATTGCTAAAGCTGGATGTGAACATTTCTCAGTTGGACATTTTCGACGTCAAAAGCCTGCAACCGGACCTTCCCGCCCGCTTTCACCTGATGGGCACGGTGAATGGTCATGCGGTGGAGATCGATGGTTCCGCGCGTCTCTTCGCACCGGCTCCGGCGTTTCAAGTGGAGATGGATGTGAAAGGGATGGATTTGGCTCCGTTTGAAACAGCGTTGAAAGCGGCGGGCCTGGACAAACTGAGCGGTCGAGTTTCCGTTCATGCCGCCCTATCCGGCGATCTGGCGGCTTCGCCTGTCCTTGCCGTGGAGGCCAAGGCACAGATCGAGGCTTTGCAACTGGCGGACATGCTGCAAATTGATCAAGCCCAAATCAGCCTTTCCCACGCCAAAATTATGCCCGCCACGGGGCAATTCGACGGCCAAGCGTCGGTTTCCGCGCATCAAGCAGCGTGGAAGCAAGGCGGAACCAAACTGTCCGCGACCAACGCCAATCTGGCTTTTGACAGCGTGTCTTGCGCGCCGGATAAGGGCAAAGCGGATGGCAAGGTTTCCGTGGCGATCGACGCTCTGTCTTATGAGGATGCCTCCGTAAAAGCTGATCCTAAGCAAATGGCGTGGGTCGGTTCGTTCGCCGCGACCTTGAAAAACGGCGCTTTGACGGCGTTGCATCAAGAGGGACATTTCAAGGATTCCGGGGCGGCGGTGTCCGTGCCGGGATTCCACTATTCCCACAAGGCGCTTTCCATGGATGTGGCGTCCGATTTGTCTTTTTCCGGGGCGAAGCCGGGTGTTGCCGCCACCGTCTCTCTTGGCGTCGACGGGTTCATTCTTGCCGACGACAAGGGGCGGCAAACTTTGGTGTCGGTTCGTCATGGGGATGTGGACACGGCGCGGATGGACGTGTCGGGTTCCATCACTGTCAACCGCATTCAAGCCAGCGATTTGAAAGCGTTGAAGGGGAGTGGTTATCCCTGGCGGGTGGAAGCTGGCTCGGTCCTGACGACGAAGGCCAGCGTCTCATCCGCCGGGGCCATTGCAGTGGGTTCGGTGGCGCTGAACGACGCTACGTTCCGAGTGACTCGCAGCGCCGACGGCATTGTGGGGCTTCCCGCCGCTGCCGAACCGTCGACGGCAAAGCCGCAAGCGGACACGTCCGCGCCGTTAAAGTTTTCCTTGGGACGGTTCGTTATCGGCGGCAAAAGCCGGGTGGAGTTCGAGGACAAATCGCTGGCGGAAACCATGCGCATGAGTCTGGCCAATCTGGCCTTAAGCGTCGCCGATTTGGTCTCGGATCGACCCAATCGCGACAGCGCGTTCGATCTAAAGGCCCAAGTCGCTCAAGCCACTCTGACCGCCAAGGGAACGCTGCGTCCCTTTGCCGATCAACCCACAGGCGCCATGACCGGAACCATTGCCGCGTTCGAATTGCCGCCGTTGTCCCCCTATGCGTCCAACGCCCTGGGGGTGCAGTTGCAAACCGGCCATCTGGATAGCGACATCAAAATCGAGGTGGATAAAGGCGCGCTGAACGGCAAGATCCAATTGACGTTGTCCAACTTGGCGGTGGCTGAACCTCAAGGGGCGGCGCGGCTGGCTAAATCCACTGGGATGCCGTTGCAAACCGTGTTGGGTCTGCTGAAGGACGACCAAGACCGTATTCATCTGACCGTGCCGGTGGGCGGCAACATTTCCGATCCCAGCTATGACGTCAGCGACGCGGTCTCGCAAGCTATCGGCGGAGCGCTTCGATCCACCGCAGCCACAACGCTAGAAATCCTTTTCCCGGTGGCGGGGCTGATCGATTTGCTGGGTCAGGACGGCAACGGACTCATGGCCTTGGACCCCATCGTGTTTCCACCGGGCAAGGATGAGTTGGACAAGGCCCAGTTGGAGCGGATCGCTACCCTTGGCGGGCTAATGAAGTCGCGGCCTCAAATCGTCTTGACCTTGTGCGGAATCGCCACCATCTCTGCCGATTGGCCGGTGATGTTGGAGCAAAAAAAGACCGAACAGTTGGGTGTTTTGTATCGACTGCAAAAAGCCATGGATATGGAAGCCAAACCCCAGGCGGTCGCGCCGGATGCCGACGCTTTGGAAGACTTGGCGTCCCGGCGGGCCGGGGCGATCAAGGCGGAGCTGACCGGTCAATCGGGCATTGATGCCGGACGATTGTACGGCTGCCATCCCACGGTCGAAACCGACCCCAAGGCGGTCCCCAGCGTGCGGTTGAGTCTCTGAGGGAGTTGGAGCGTGACGCAAGTCACGCTCCTCCATGCTTTTAGGCTAGGAACGGATAATCCAGATAGCCTTGCGGTCCTTGGCCGAAGAACGTTTCCGGGTGCTGCTCGTTCAGCGCTGCGTTAAGGCGCAACCGCTGCGGCAAATCGGGGTTGGCGATAAACGCCTTGCCGAAAGCGACCGCGTCCGCTTCGTTGTCCGCCAAAACGTGTTCGGCTGTTTCTTTGGTGAACCCTTCGTTGGCGATATAAATTCCGCCAAACTCTTTCTTGAGCTGCGGCCCGATGCGGTCTTCGCCCAAATGCTCGCGCGCGCAGATGAAGGCAATCTTGCGCTTGCCCAATTCCCGAGCAACATAACCGAAGGTCGCCAAGGGATTGCTGTCCCCCATGGATTGCGCATCGCCGCGAGGCGCCAAGTGCATGCCGACGCGCCCCGCGCCCCACACCGAGATGACCGCGTCGGTGACCTCCAGCATCAAGCGGGCGCGATTTTCGATGGAGCCGCCATAGCGGTCGGTTCGTTTATTGGTGCTGTCTTGGAGGAATTGATCCAGCAGATAGCCATTCGCGCCATGGATTTCCACCGCATCGAATCCTGCCGCCATCGCATTGACCGCACCGGAGTGATAGGCCTCGATAATGCCGGGGATTTCGCCAAGCTCCAGAGCGCGCGGCACGGGATAAGGGTCTTGCTTGCTCAAAAGCCGCACATGGCCTTCCGCGGCAATGGCGCTGGGGGCAACCGGTTGTTTGCCGTCCAGATAATAGGGGTGAGAGATGCGCCCCACATGCCAAAGCTGCAAAGCAATTAAGCCGCCAGCGTCATGAACCGCTTTGGTGATCAGTTTCCAGCCTTCGACTTGCTCGGGCGACCAGATGCCGGGCGTATCGGGATAGCCAACGCCCATGGGCGTCACCGCCGTGGCTTCCGACAAAATAAGACCAGCCGAAGCGCGTTGCACATAATACTCCGCCATCATCGCGTTTGGCACACGCCCAACGCTTGCGTGGCAGCGTGTCAAGGGAGACATAACGACGCGGTTCGGCAGCGTAAGGTCGCCGATCTTCAAGGTATCGAACAAGCTGGGCATAATTGATTTCCCTTATGGTGGTGGCGCAAGATAGGCGGGATCGCTATAAATCTTATAGTTCAAAAATACCGAACTATTGGACAATATGTCAAGCCCTTTTTAATCGGTCATTATGCGGCTTTACCCTAAGGCGATAGGTCTAGAATCGGCAGGGCGCGGGACTCTAGGTATTCCTCGACCTCGTCTTCGATCTGAAGCGATTCGGTGAATTTGGGGAAGCGCACCAGCCAGGCGGACAAGCTGCCCAGCAGCAGCGATGTGGGCAGGTGCAGATCGCCCCGTCGTTCCAGGCCGGATACAGCCACCCATTCCCAATGGGTGCTTTCGCCGTTCAGCACCGGGGCGAATTCGTCATCGACCCTCAAGCCGTACAGGATGTTCTTTTTGGAATAGGTGGCGGCGTTGCCCAGCTCGATCAAATCGTCCTTGGTGGCGACGATGCCCGCTTCTTCCTGCAATTCCCGCAAAGCGGTCCTGAACGGACGCTCGCCGGGGTTCAGTCCGCCGCCGAAGAAGTTCCATTGACCGGCATTGCGCGTGGTTGGCGCGCGCCTGGCCAGCAGAACTCTCCGGGTCGATGAACTTACCACGGCTACCCAGATGGACGTCCGCAAGGCCATGAAGCGCGTCTCGCAAGCGATTAAGGAAACAGTTTCGCCATTGTGATGAAACATGGGATCAGGATCAATCACGAAAGCGGGAGATTTTTATACTTTCACACTGTCATTAGCAAATAGAGATGACCGATTTTGTAGCACATCAATTGACCGCTCTGTTTAGCCCTGGGGGTGGCATGCCACCCCCAGGGCTTTTCGCGTCGAGCGGGGTCACGCGGCCACTTTCAACGGCTCGGTTTTGAGCGTTCCGTCTGGGTGGTATCGGCCTAAACATCTTGGGCCGTGGAAGACGGCCAAGCTTTCATCGCTGTAGTGGTGGACCCGGACTTTGCATTTGACGTAGTGATGCCGGTGCTGGTTATCGGCGATTTGCAAGATGCGATTGTGGAACCGTACGGTATTGTCTTTGCCGACGATACGATCTTCCTGAATGCACAGGATATCGCTGAGGTTCTTGCCATCCCAAGGCGTAAAGGCGCTTTCTGTTTCGGCGGGAGCTTCGCGGAACTGGCGATTATGGTTTGGGATGTAGGTCTCGGTCAGAAAGCGGTTGGCCTCTTCCTTGGTGGTAATGCCACGTAGACGTAGTTCCTGGGGTAGTCGGCCCTGCAAGGTTCCAAACATGCGTTCTGATCGCCCCCTGGCTTCGGGAGAATAGGCCGCAATCAGGTCGATCCCCAAGCGCATCAAGGCACTGTGGAACTGGGTCGGATTGTCCTTATCGACTTTCCCGGCATCGGTGGTCGTCCAGTAATGAGACCCTCGATCGGCGTACAATGAGCAGAACAAGCCGTGCTGTTCGATGACCTCGTGGACACCGCGCAGACTGCTCATGGTGCCTTCTTCTTCCACAAAGAACGCCGAATAAATATCGCTGCTGGCATCGTCCATGGTCACGATCAAATCCCAATACTCACCCGCCACCCATTGATGGGTTGACCCATCTTGGTGCAGCATCATTCCCACCATCGGCTTCCTTGGGCGGCGCAGACGGTGTGCCCCCCGGCGCTTGGCGCGGCCAATGTGACCAGCGGCCTGAAGCGTGTTCTTGATCCAGGTGTAACTGCACTTGACCCCGTGTTCATGGACCAGCTTCTCGTGGAAATGCCGGACGTTGAAATCAAAATATCGCGTCGTGAACAACCCCAGAACGTGCGTCACAACATCGACCGGAATGCGCCGTCCAGACAACTTGCCAAGCCGACCATCGGCCAATCCCTCAAGCCCTTTCGCCTCGTATCGCTGTCGCCAGCGGTAAAATGAACTGAGTGAAATGCCCAATATATCTGCCGCTTCTTCGCACATTAAGCGGCCTTCTTGGTACCGCCCCATGACATCGTCAAACCGCATCTTGCGGATCTCCTCGGATACACTGACACGACCCATTTAAGCCCCCTCTTGGAAGGACTCTAAAATCGGTCAGATCGTGTGCTCCTTGAATCGGTCATATCATGTGCTTGCGACAGTCAGCAAGCCAGAACTTGAACAAAACGCAAAGGCTGCGTAAAGTGCTCAACCAGCGATGCCTGCCAAGCAAATTTCAACATCGGGCGGGACATCCCCGGCGCAGTCAGTTCCATCCTGTTTCTTCGGAGAACGTGCCGTGATTCAAATTCAGCATGAGCAGGCCAGGACGGGTCTGGCCATTCTCGCCTTTACGCTTGCCGTTCTAGTGGCTGACGGGGCGCATGCCCAGATGTTCGCCGCCAACGCACCCCATCCCGATGCGGGATCGCTGCAACAGCAGATCGAGCGGGAACGCAATCAGCCTCTGCCTCCCAAGCTGGCCCCGGAACAAGCGGCCCCGCAGCCGCGCGAGATGAAGCCCCCCAGCGGGACCACCCTCACGGTGTCGTCGTTTCGATTTGCGGGCAACACCAAGCTGACCGATGAACAATTGGCCCCGGTGGTTGCCTCATTCCTGAACCGGCCTCTCAGCTTTTCCGATCTTCAGGATGCAGCCACGGCCATCGCCAATTTCTATCGTGATGCCGGATGGGTGGTGCGGGCCTATCTGCCGGAACAGGAAATCCAGGGCGGCAGCGTTACCATTCAGATCGTCGAAGCGGTGTTCGGCAAGATCCAGTTCGAGGGCGACAAACCCACGCGCGGCAGCGCCACCCATATTGTGGAAATGATCAGCCATCAGCAAAAACCCGGCGAATTGCTGAATGCGGATGCTCTGGATCGCGGCCTGCTGTTGGCTGGGGATGAACCGGAACTGGCGGTGGCGGGCAGTCTGAAAGAAGGCGCTGTGGGCCAGTAGACCGACGTGGTTTTGAAGCTGACCGATAAACCCTATCTGACTGGGGATGTGGGCATTGATAATACGGGATCGCGGTCAACCGGCGCGGATCGCGCCACCGCCAATCTGAACATCAACAGCCCTTCGGGGGCGGGCGAGATCATCACCGCCACGGTTCTGCATACCCAGAATTCCAAAAGCCTGACTTCAGATGGCAGCGACTATGTGCGGTTGGGGGCGACGGTGCCGGTGGGGTTGGACGGTCTGCGGGTGGGGATGAATGCGTCCTATCTGAACTATCGCCTGATTTCCGACGATTTCGTCAGCCTGGATGCGGTGGGTACGGCAGGCACGGTGGGAGTGGAATCCAATTACCCGCTGATCCGAACTCGCACTAAATCGGTCTATCTGACCGCCAATTTCGACCACAAGACGTTTTACAACCAGTCGTCGCATGTGGACACGTCCCATTACCGGATTGAAGCCGCCTCGTTGGGGCTGAACAGCAATATTTTCGACGATTGGGGCGGCGGCGGCTCCAATACCGCCTCGCTGACCCTGGTGACGGGCGAGGTTAATCTGGATGGCTCGCCCAACAAATCGTCCGACGCCACCGCCGCCCATACGGCGGGCACATACACCAAGGTTCGGTCCTCAATCAGCCGCCAGCAGCAGATTACCGAAGACCTGTCGCTGTATGGCGGTTTGTCCGGCCAGCTTGCCAGCAAAAATCTGGATTCGTCAGAAAAGTTCTATCTGGGTGGGTCCAGCGGCATCCGCGCCTATCCGGCCAACGAAGGCGGCGGGTCGGAAGCCTATATGATGAATGTGGAACTGCGCTACCGCCTGCCCGAAGGATTTACAGCCACCGGATTCTACGATCAGGGCCGGGTGATTGTGAACACCAGCAATACATATTCGGGGGCCACAGGGCCGAATGGATTCCTGATGCGCGGGGCCGGGCTGGCTTTGGCCTGGCAAGTGGATAATGGACCCACCTTGAAAGCCGTCTGGTCGCACCGGATCGGCAGCAATCCAAACCCCAGCACGGCAGGCTATGACCAGGATGGCACCTTGTTCAAGGATCGCTTCTGGTTGACCGCCAGCTTTGGCTTCTAAGGAATTAGAGGGTTATCATGAACAACGTTTATCGCTTGATTTGGTGCGCCCGGACCCAGACCTGGGTGCCGATTCCCGAAGTCAGCAAGTCCCGTGGCTCGATGGGGTCCAGCGTTGTGGGGGCCACCAAAGGTGGCACGCTGGAAGCCAAGGGACGGGTGGGGCGGGCCGGTTTGCTGATCAGTACGGCCTTGGCCCTGGTCCTGGCGGTCAGTGGTCAGGGCCATGCAGGTCAGCCGCCCGCCCCCAATCAATTGCCCACGGGCGGTCAGGTGTCGGCAGGATCGGCTGCTATCAGCCAATCCGGCAACACCATGAACATCACCCAAAGCAGCCAGCGGGCCGCTATCAATTGGTCCAGCTTCAATATCGGCTCGGGTGCCACGGTTAATTTTGTGCAGCCCAACAGCTCATCTGTGGCGTTGAACCGCATTCAGGGCAACAGCGCCAGCCAGATCTTTGGGCATTTGAATGCCAATGGGCAGGTGTTTATCACCAATCCCAACGGCGTGTACTTTGCGCCGGGGGCCAGTGTGGATGTGGGCAGCTTCTTGGCCACCACCCACACCATTACCGATTCCAGCTTTATGGCGGGGAACTATCTGTTCAGCCGCAACGGTGCCACCGGCAGCGTGGTCAATGACGGCAGCATCAGTGCGGGCTTGGGCGGCTATATCGCTCTGCTAGCCCAGGAAGTGCGCAACAATGGTGTGGTTGTGGCCCAGATGGGCACCGTGGCCCTGGCGGCGGGCGAAGTCTACCAATTGCAGTTCGGCAGCAATAATGCTTTGTCCGATATTATTGTGACTCCCGCCACCATTGCGGCTTTGGTGCAAAACGGCAATGCGGTGCAGGCCCCCGGTGGGGTGATCATCCTGTCGGCCCAGGCTGCCGACCGTCTGCAAGGCGGCGTGGTCAATACCAGTGGCACGCTGGAAGCCAGCGGCATCACCAATAATGGCGGCGTGATCAAGCTGTCAGCCAGCGACAAGATTCAGGTATCAGGTACGATCAATGCCGATGCCGCTGCCAACAGTGCTGGCAATGGCGGCACTGTGTCGATCATTGCCAATCTGGCCAATGCGGGCAGCAATACCCAAGTGGATGGCAGCATCAGCGCGCGCGGCGGCAATCTAGGCGGCGATGGAGGGTTCGTCGAAACGTCGGGCGGTAAGGTCGGCATCGGCAATGCCACCCGCGTCAATACCAGCGCACCTTTGGGGGTGGCCGGAACGTGGCTGTTGGACCCCGATGGCTTTACCATCGCCGCCAGCGGCGGCGACATGACCGGCGCCACCCTGTCCAGCAATCTGGGCAGCGGCAATGTGGTCATCAATAGCCAGACAGGAAGCGGCACTGACTCTAATATTAATGTTAACGATACTGTGTCGTGGAATTTCTACAAACTAACGCTGAATGCCACTCGTGACATTAATATCAATTCAGTTATGACAGCCACGGGCGGTGCCAGTATAAAATTGAACCCAGGAACTAGCTATGGCGTCAATATGGGGATAAGCAATGGTGCATTTATTGGGCAGTTAGACTTCAACAGCACTGGAAGATTTCAGATGTATGTTGATGGCACACTGAAAACATTTACCGTCATCAACTCGTTGGGAACAGCCGCAGATGCCAATTCCAACGGCAACAACACGCTACAGGGGCTGGCCAATTCGGGCATGTTGACCGGGAACTACGTTCTGGGCAACAACATTGATGCCAGCGGAACGTCAAGTTGGAACAGCAATGCGGGGTTCACGCCCATAGGGGATCGTTCAGTTGGCTTTTCGGGACTTTTTGACGGGCTGGGCCATACCATCAGTGGCCTTACTATCAATAGCACCACTTTGGTCTATGTCGGGCTATTTGGGAACGCCAGCACCAATTCATCCGCCTTTCTGCGCAATATCGGTCTCGTCAACGTCGATATAACCGGTCGGCAAACCGTGGGGGCGTTAGCCGGATCCACTAACAATTTTTCGATCAGCAACAGCTATTCGTCTGGGGCCGTATCACAGTCGGGATTTGCCATAGGGTTAACTCAAGGCGGTGTTGGGGGGCTTATTGGGTCGTCATACGGCACTTACACCCTGAATAACTCCTTTTCAACTGCCAACGTGACCGTTAATCAGTCGCTCAATAGAAGTGGCGGGCTTCTGGGATTGGCATATGGCACAGGGACACTTACCAATGATTACGCGACCGGTAATGTTATCAGCGCGGGGTCATATGTTGGTGGATTGGTTGGAGAGACAGCATCATCAACAACAATTGACAATTCTTACGCAACTGGTCAGGTCACATCTACTGGGAACTCCAGATATGAAGTGGGTGGTTTGGTTGGTACGAACTACGGAACCATTAGCAACAGCCATTCCTCTGGGAATATTATTATACAAGGCAATGGCGGCAGTGGTTTTGGCGGTTTGGCGGGGTACGGATACGCTGACATTAGCAACAGCTATTCCAGCGGCAATATTACCGATAACGGTGGCGGCAACACATATGTGGGTGGGTTAGTCGGGAAACTAATTTATAGCACTGTCTCGGCAAGCCACGCCACCGGAGCAGTCACCGGGAATGCCCAGGATAGCAGTTTAGGCGGTTTGATCGGCTTTTCTCAAAACGGCACTATTACCACCAGTTACGCGACGGGAGCTGTTACCGGGGGAAATTATGTCGGCGGTCTTGTGGGACAAGGGGGAACGATCAGCAATTCTTATGCAAAAGGGGGGGTGAACGGAAGCAGCTATGTTGGCGGACTGGTGGGGGGGACGCTCACCAGCGCTACCAACAGCTTTTCATCTGGTGCTGTAACAGGTTCGTTCAATGTCGGTGGCTTGGTGGGGTCTACTTTAGGAGGCTCGGTTACAAACTCATTTTATGACAGCACCGTTAATGCGAGTCTGACGGGACTCGGTGATAATGGCACAGGGTCCACCCCGGATGTTGCTGGCACCGTGATGGGAATGAGTACCGCCAACATGAAAACTCAGGGGAATTATACCAGCTCAACGGCGGCCAACGGCAATACGAATCCAAACTGGAACTTTTCCACCATCTGGGGCCTTACTTCTTCCGTTAATCAAGGCTATCCTTGTTTGGCAGGGGGGGCTTGCGTCAGCGGTTCCAGCGGGTCGTCGTCGTCGGGAAGCTCCAGCGGGTCGTCGTCGTCGGGCAGTTCCAGTGGATCGTCGTCGTCGGGAAGCTCCAGCGGCTCGTCGTCGTCGGGTAGCTCCAGCGGCTCGTCATCGTCGGGCAGTTCCAGTGGATCGTCCTCGTCAGGTAGCTCCAGCGGGTCATCCTCGTCGGGCAGTTCCAGTGGCTCGTCTTCGTCGGGCAGCTCCAGCGGATCGTCCTCGTCGGGTAGTTCCAGCGGGTCGTCCTCGTCGGGCAGCTCCAGTGGCTCGTCCTCGTCAGGCAGCTCCAGCGGGTCGTCCTCGTCGGGCAGCTCCAGCGGATCGTCCTCGTCGGGAAGTTCCAGCGGGTCATCCTCGTCGGGCAGTTCCAGTGGCTCGTCTTCGTCGGGCAGCTCCAGCGGATCGTCCTCGTCGGGTAGTTCCAGCGGGTC
>CAIYCT010000036.1 GCA_903924765.1 uncultured Rhodospirillaceae bacterium
AGATAGCCCAGGCCGTTTCCTGTCGCCCGTTGTCCGGTGAACGGACTGTTGTAACGCACCGTCAGATCGGTCTCCCATCCGTGCTTGGCATAGCCGATCCCCATATTGACCTTGTTAGTCGGGGTGCCGGTGGCGAAATTGGCCGCCAATCCCGAACGACCCACTACGGTTGGGTTGCCGGTGGTGATTGGGTCATAGCCGATGTCGATAAAGGAATAATTGGCGTTCCAGCGCCACGATTCGGCCAGTTTGCCTTTGGCCGACAGCTCCATGCCCGACGCGGTGCTCTGACCATTGTTAAGGAACAAGGTCTGCAATTTCGAGGTGGCGGTGGAATAGATGAAGGTGCGGGTTGGCGCGGCGTTCAAGGAATCATGGGTGACTTGATAGAACAACGCCGCCTTCAGCTCGGTGGCTATGCCCTTCAGTTGATGGGTCAGAGCAGCCTCGTAATTGTCGGTGATGGCGGGTTTGACGGTGGGAATTCCCGATTGCACGATCAAAACGCCGCTGACGGTGTAGGCGGCATAAATTCCGCCGAAATCGTACAGCGATGGCAGCTGTGTGCCTCTGGCTGCCGAAAGCAGCAAACGGTCCGTGTCGGACGCCCACCACACCAAGCCTGAGTTCCAAGTTTCGGCGTTCAATGTTCGATTGAAGTCGGCATTGGTCAGGCCGAGATTTCCAAGCAGGGGGCCCGAACGGCCCAGGGTCAGCACATCCACCCGGGCGGCATTGGTCCAGGCCAGAGTTTCCGAGATCTGCCAGTTCCACATGCCACTGGCGGCGTAGACGTCGTAATTGACGTCTGCGCCCTGTATGGGAACGGTGTTAACCGAATTGTGCCGGTACTCGCCGGAGACTCGGACCGTATGGTCCATTCCGACTCGAAATTGGTCGGAAGTCTGCACGACGGTAACCCGTTGTTTGATCGGCAGCACGCTCAGGCCCGCCGACAATCCGTTGTAGGGAAGTTCGGAATAGCTTTGCAGAAAGTTGGAATAGGCGGTGGCGGTCACTTGGCCGAGATCCGTATCGGCCATCATATAGCCTTTGAACGAATTGGTCCGCGTTTGGCCGCGGTTGTAATAGCCGAACGGGTTTAGAGTTAAATCGGAATCGGTGGTCGCGGACGCTTCCAGGCCTGCCTCGATGTCTGGGGTCAGCTTCTGGCGGAAGTCCGCGTTGACGCGACCGTTGCGGGGATTGGTGGCCAGAGGAATTTCGTTGTAGACGTAGTTTGTGCTGCCAAAATTGCCCAATGGATCAAGGGAATTGTAGGCAGAATGGAATTCGTGCGCGGTGTAACCGCCCGTCGATAGCCTAAGTCCGTAATCGCCGTTTTTTTGCAAGGTGGCGACCCCGCTGGCTTCGTTATAGCTTTGGGTGCCGATGCGGGCTTCGCCGATGGTGACATCATCGTAGAGGGGATTGACGGTGACGATGTTGATGACGCCGCTGGCGGCGTTGAATCCGAACAAAGCCGAATTGGGGCCGCGCACCAACTCAATTTGCTTGATCTCGGTCAGTTGCACCGGCAGTGCGTTCCAATCGGTGAAGCCGTAATGATCCAAATAGACCTGTCGGCCGTTAACCAGCACCAGGATGCGGGGGCTTTGCCCGGTATTGTAGCCGCGAATGGCCACGTCGGCCGACCCCAGACTGTTGCGGCGCACGTCGAGGCCCGCGAAATGAGACAAAATGTCCGGAACGTTGACAGCGCCCGAGCGGCGAATTTCGTCCGAGGTGATGATCTCCATATCCACGGGCACATCGCCCGCCCGTTGCGGCGTGCCTGTGGCCGAGACGGTGACGGGTTCACCGAATGTTTCCTCGATGACGCTGTAATTCAAGGTTTCCGCACCGCTTTGGGACAGTCCGGCCAGCAGCGTGGCCACCGACAAGACGATGCGCTCGAGCAAAAGCCTGTGACCTGATGAGGGCATGGAACGGAGTCTATCTTTCATGGACCAGAAGCTTGAAGGAAGGTTGGAAGGACACGCCTGATCGCGCCGCCGCCGCTTGGCTGAACAGGATTTGAATGCGCGGCACCAATTGCACGGCAATGGTGCAAGCCCCTTGATCGACACAGTCGGCATTGGCGGTAATGATCAGTATTTTTGGATTGATTTTGCTGACTGACTGGGCGTCGCGGCTATCGCGGACAATGGCGGCGAATGCGCCCACCGCATCGGCGGGGCTGCCTTCCGTGATGGTAAAGGTCTTGAACACGTCTCTGGCGTCGGATGCAGAGGCTGCGCCGGTCAGCACCAACACGGTTGCCGTCCCTTGCGGCCGGGTGGACAGAAACGACAATACCTTGGCGACGATCTGCATTTGCGACTGGCTGAGCGCCGCCCCCGAAGTGGCGTCGGCCAAAGCGGCTTGCTCGGGCAGAACCAGGATGACCGCAATAAAAATTAACAAGCGAGTAATGCGCTTTTTGACTTGATCAACTCTGATTTTAACGAATAGGAAATCAAGCGCAAACGGCATTTGGGAAATCCAGACGGCATCCAACCATAAAATATGGAGCCTGGAATTCTGGACTTGCCGTCCTGCGAATGGACATTAAAGTTTTGATACATTTAGGCGAAAGCGTGTGAATTAAACGCTTTATACAGCG
>CAIYCT010000037.1 GCA_903924765.1 uncultured Rhodospirillaceae bacterium
CGACCCTGACATCCGTCTCACGCCAGTCCATTTTTGCCGGTGATCCACCGTTCTTCTTTGGATCTAGCCTGGATACAACACGAAAGGAAGAACAGCACTGGATGCGTTTCTGGGAGGACCGAGGCCTCCGCAAGGGCGATACCGTTTATGCCTGCCAGGGAACCCTGGAGGACGACGATGCCTTTATCCGGCGCATCCAGGAAAAGATCGATCTGCCGCGCTGCCGGGTCGCCGGCATCGTGGTCGGGACGATCGACCAGATGCTGCATGGCAGCGTCATGGGAACCGACGGCATGCATGCCAGCGTCCGCCACTGGGCCAAACGAGGGGCGCTGTGGCGGCTGCTCGATGTTCTCCTTGATCGGGAGTTCGACGTGATCCTGACGGCAGACCACGGAAACGTTGAGGGTATTGGCATCGGCAAGCCCAATGTCGGTGTCACCGCCGACGAGCGCGGCGAGCGCGTCCACGTGTTTTCTGATGCCATCTTGCGAACAAATGTCGCCGCCACCCTCCCCGACACCATCGAATGGCCGAGCATTGGTCTACCTGAAGACTATCTTGCCTTGATAGCTCCGTCGCTTCGCGCCTTTATTGGTGAAGGAAAGCGGACAGTGGCGCATGGAGGCATCTGCATCGAAGAAGCCATTGTCCCCTTCGTAACGATCACGAGAACTGTATGAGCACTGCTTCTGGCAGGCCGGCGATCGGATTTGATCGGAAGATCGACATCGAATGGCTTGATGCTGTAGCCGGGCGGGTTGCTGCTGGCCAGGCCCCCGATCTAATACGAGAGCATGCCTGGTCCATCCTCGAAGGCGCGGTTGCCGGCGAGTCTGTGCATAGCGGACGCGGCAAGACGCTGACCGTGTTGTCGCGGATTTGGATTACCGTTCCCGAACAGGCAATGCCTCTGCGGGAAGCGGCAGTGCGGGGCCTGGCGTCGGCGACAGGCGAGCACCGGCCGGCCATTCACTGGGCAATGACCATCGGCACCTATCCCTTTTTTTTCGACGTTGCCGCGGGCATGGGGAAATTGCTGGCCATCAACCGGCAGGCCAATCTCTCCCAGATCGATCGCAAGATGACCGAGACTTGGGGCGACCGCTCGACCTTGTCGCGCGCCCTGCAACGGGTCGTGCGCTCGATGGTCCAGTGGGGGGTATTGCGGGATGGCCCGGCCAAAGGCTTGCTGGTCCCGCGTCCGCACCGCGTGCCCGTTCCTGACGACATTGGGGAGTTGCTGTTTCAGGCGGTCTTGCTGAGCCATGGAGGTGGCATGCCACTCGCCCAGCTACGCGGACATCCGGCGTTGTTCCCATTCGATGTCCGTCTCACCGCTGCGGCATTGAGAAGGAGCATCTGCATGCGGCTGCAGCGTCAAGGTGATCAGACCGATTTCGTTGAGGCTGTGCAACGGTAGGGATCGTACCGCAGGCCTCCGCCACAGCTCACACCAACGCAAAAAGGGGCCGGTTCGTATTGGGAATACCCCTCCCCAGCCGGCCGCGTGGTGGTCCATGTCCATGTCAC
>CAIYCT010000038.1 GCA_903924765.1 uncultured Rhodospirillaceae bacterium
CGAAGAGCCCCCCCCCCCGCACGAAGACGATGAAGATCCGCTGTCGCTGTACTTGACGCTGGACGGAAGACGCTTGCGGCCCGAAGCCTTTATCTTTTCCATGGACCGTCCCGAAATCCGATCGGCGCTTCCCGGTGGTCCGTTTGTGGATCCACTAACCTCGCTCCACGACATTTTTTGGGAAGTGGGTGGCCCTTCAGCCCGGATCATGATCAACGGGTTGAAAATTTCTCCCGAGCAATTGGGCGTCATGCTGGTCGCCGCCCACACCGCCATGGGCAAGCAAGTGTTCACCCGCCTGTTCGGATTCCCCGGTCAACCAGAATTGGTTTTGCGGCTGGTGCAACAAGGCTTGGCCGACGGCATCAGCGCGACCACCTCCTATGGCGATTGCGCCCATTTCATCCACACCTTCGTACAGCGGGCGGCGTCACATCGCGCCAAAGATGGTGAAAAAGGATAATCCCCCCGACGCCGAGGCACCGGGTGAATACACACCCCAACTATTGAGACTGCAATAAAAAGCAATACTTTGAAACTAAGCAGCCCTTTGCTCAAGATTAAGATCTTTTGTGTGTCACTTCTTACACAATGTCTTCATTTTTATATTGGTTTTAATTTCCCTTTAAAACAGAGGTCTATCCTCCTTAAGAATTATTTAATCGACAGACTTTCCACCATATGATCAACCCGTTGTATCATTCAGATACCGAATGGTTTTTTAGATCCCTGCGCCCCTTCTCCTCCGGTTCTTACAGAAGGGACGCCACGAAAGGGGGGGACAATGGTGGCGATCACAATTGCCAAAGACGGCTTCGAGGTCAAAAAGCGCATCAATAAAACGTTGCAAGGCCCCGTAAGCGTTATCCTCAGCGGCGCACTCGCAGATCTCTCCGGTCTTCCCAAGGACAAAATTTACGATCACGTTCTGGACAACTTACCGATTCTGACCAAAAGCCTAGCCATTTTGCGCAAGGACCGCCGTCGATTTCTGGACGTTTTGGTCGACGGCAAGGGCAGCAAAGTTGATGACGATTTCCAACCTTTGGCGTGTGGGCGTTCGTTGAATGAAGTGGTGGGGATGGTGATCCGCTCGGCCACCAAGCGCTATTTCCGCGCCATTGCAACCAGCCCCACTCCGTTGCCGCACATGAAAGACGTCGACCAAGCCGACCAGTTGTACGACGCCATCCGCGAGTATCTGATGCATGACTGGCAAGTGCCGCTGGTTCCCACCTATGCTGAAATGACGCCATCGGTGGCCCAGCGCATTGGCGAAGGGCTGATGCATATCCAAGATGTCGATGAGCTTCGCGGCTTGATGGACTTAAGCAGCTTCGAGTCTCCAAACCCTGCCAAGGCCGTAGAAACCGTCCAACAAACGGAAGCTGAAGTCGATCCCGATCCGTTTTCCCTCTATATTTCCTTGGACGGCAAACGCCTCAATATCCAGACGTTCGAAGACATTACCGCCAAGCCCGAGGTTAAAGCCGCCATCGGCCAAACCGATATGAATGACGTCCTAAAATTGGTCGGCGGACCATCCGCCCATTTCCTGGTGTACGGCATGGGATTAACGCCCGAACAATTCGTGGTAGTC
>CAIYCT010000039.1 GCA_903924765.1 uncultured Rhodospirillaceae bacterium
CAGAATAATTCCGACCGCCCACCATTGCTCTGACCGCCCCTTCTGGAGTCATGACAACAACAGCAGCCTGTCCAACTTTGTCTTTAGCGCCATAGGTCGTCAATGTGGCACGCACATGTGATTCGGCAGCTTGCTGGACCGATTGGTCCAGAGTGGTCGAGACAGTCACGACGCGCCCCCATGTTTCCGGCATCCCGCGCACCTGATCGATCACCCAGTCGGCGAAGTAGTCTCCGGTCGGCACCTTGGGCTTGACAGTCAGATTTGGAAGTTCAATCACGACCTTTGCGCTTTCGGCAGCCGAGAGCGCCCCGGCCTCGACCATATTGGAAACCACCACTTTAGCCCTCCCGACGGCTGCATCGCGGTCAGCGACCAGATTATAATGCGAGGGAGCCTTCAGTGCCCCGGCCAGAATCGCTGCCTCGGAAATCTTTAAGTCGTGCGCCGGTTTGTCGAAGTATCTCCTTGATGCCGCGTCGGCTCCGAATGCACCTTCTCCAAAATATGCACGGTTCAGATAAAACGCCAAAATCTCTTGTTTCGAATAGCGGCGCTCCAGCGCTATGGCCAACGCCACTTCCTGAACCTTGCGTTTCAGTGTCCGGTCGGAAGAAAGAAAAACGATTTTGGCGAGTTGCTGGGTGATCGTGCTTCCCCCCTGTTCAACGCCTCCCACTTTCAGATTCTGGATCACCGCCCGAGCGATACCGACTGGGTCGATACCAGCGTGGGAATAAAAACGGCGGTCTTCCGTGGATAGCACCGCGGCCACTAGGTTCGGGGGCAACTCATCGGCTTTGAGATCATTGCCGTACGAATCACCAGTTGCTGCTAAAACCTTTCCATTGCTTGCCAAGACAGTGATCGCTGAACGCGCTTGCGCGGCGTTCTGAATTTCAATGGACGGAAGATCGTGCAGGCACCAGCCAAGCCAGGCAGCCCCAGAGATTCCAAATGCCGTTATTGCCGAAAGCGTCAGCTTCGCCGCACTTATGCCTCGGCGTTCAATAGTTGGTAGCGACGTTTGCTTTTTCATGGGGTGCCTCGAATAGAGCGGGTGCTGTCAGTCAGACCTATGGAAAGCCTTGAACAGAAATCCCCCAAATCCATTTCGCCCGAATTTTGCCTCAATTCCTTCCATGGCCCCAAGTGATGCGGTGCTGGGGAGCGTCGTGGTCAACGAGGGGGGAAATTATGAACCAGAAACTTGAAACATTGCGTACGGATCTGGCGAAGGGCAAAGGCATCACGGCCATCGAATCAGCACTCATCCGCTTCGCCAGCGGCTTGGGTTATTCATCCTGCCAGCTTGCCTGGCTACGCCAGCCATCATCTGCTCCTGGCGTCATCGAACGTCCGAGCCTTATCGGCAATATTCCGGCAGAATGGGTCGAACGCTACTGGCAGCACCGCTATTATGATGACGACTGCATCGCCCGCACATGCCTGCAATCGGTTTTGCCGGTCGTCTGGACTTGCAATCCCGTCGATCTCCTGACAAAACGTCAGCATAGAATCGCTCGCGAAGCCGCTCGCTTTGGCCTTGCCTACGGTGTGGCTATTGCCGTGCGCGGACCCCGCTCTTTGCTGACAGTCCTGACCGTTGCCCGTTATCGTGAGATCGCGCCCGAAGATATTTCCCTGACCCTCGATACACTCAGCTTGAGCGCGATTGATCTGAGCGCTGCGGTAATAGACCAGATTCAACCCGAGAGGGTTATGGACGCAGCATCAGTCCTTAAGCCCACCGAGTGCAGTTGCATACTTTGGGCAGCACGAGGTAAATCTACTATTGAGATCGGCGAGTTGTTAGGTATGCCAGAGCGTACAGTATATTTCCACATTGGCAATGCAATGGACAAACTCGGCGTTTCCACACGCATTCAGGCAGTTGCCGAGGCCATAAAGGCTGGCCTGATAGCGCCATAAACAGCATAATTTTGATATCTTAATGATATCCGCCTCCATGAAAAACCCATTACAAGAAGGCGTCACGGTTGCTACTGTAGTTTCCTACATTGACGACCTTTGTCGATTAATAGACTATCCGCAATCGCACCAGGAGTTCTCTCCTTGGTATTATAGTGCAAGAATATGTCCGGGGGGGGGAAGTGCGCCATATATTTATACTGTTAGTGGTGACTCTCGCCTTGAACGGCGCTCGTCAAGCATGTGCCCAGGCAATCGACGATCAGTCGCCAGGACTATTTTTTGCGGGGGCGTATTATGATGTTCCAACCGCTGAAGGCAATTTCACAACCAGATATATTGTTGGCCCGATCACTCAAAAAGCATCTCAGTTCACAGGTGATGAACTGACCGCCTATGTCGAACAGGTGATGAGGTCAAATCCGGCTTTGGCGAGTAAGGCCAAAATCGCATATGAATCAGATACGCAGCTCGGAAAAAATGGGAATGCTGTTGCGGTATATATTCCGCGTGCGCAGCATGATGTGATTCGTTATTCATTTGGCCGGGATGGAGATAAATATCTAACGATTGTATCAATCTCAATCGCCCTCGACGTATTTACCGATAAAGCAGCCGAGAAGAATCAGTTGCAGTTGGAATCTCTGTATTCCCGGCTGCTTGTTGGCGTACAACCGATCAGGACGGCTGCCCCATTGACGGATACCGAGTTGGCCGCTGCCTATGTCAGTCTCCTTAATCAAACACTTCAAGACGTTTTCAATGCTGCCGCCGATGACCAATTGGGGCGGCAAAGGGTGCGGGCCAATGCGGCCTTCCAACTCACCGATTTTTTTATGCCCAAGGCATTGCCGCCTGAAATTGCGCAGTTGATCGGGAATGGTGGTGATGCGGAACGGCAAAAACTCTCCTTGGAACTCCTTCATCTGGTCAACAAGACCGTATCTGATGAATTGCGTTCCAAAGGATACCAAGACATTGCCCTGCTGTCTCCGCCGACCGCTTGGTCCATGAGCAATGTTGGTGAACTTTTGGCAAATCGCTTGGTCGGTAAATCGAGAAATGGGCAGGTCAGCATCAGTTTTTATGTCGATCCTGCCTTTGAACAGGGGGCTGAACTTAGAATCGGTGGGTCCATGGGAGTGCTCGGTTACCAAGTCAAGACGGCGTTGGCCCGTGTCGAAACACGGACACTCAAACAGTCCGAGATGATGAATTACAACCGGCTTGGAGTGCAGTTGCAGGCCCGGGTGTATCGGCCCCAGCCTGGGCAAGCCCCCAAGTGGATGCCCGTGACGATACCGGAAGAGGCACGTACTGCCAGGGGTGTTGGAGGTGCAGACTTCGAAAATGTTGCAGGCATGGATCGCGGCACCAACCGTGAATTGGCCATGAACGCTATCCGTTCCTCCGCCCTGGAACTGGCGCCGGGAATTGTCGCCCTTATGAAAGAAATCTCGGAGAAGCGAATTGAAAACCGATAATCGAGAGGCGGCATTGGCGAAAGCCGGTTTGGGACTCGGCCTTCTGGGGGCTTTGTGCTTGTACTTTGCGGTTCCTGCACACGCCCAGAACACCAAAACCGAGAATGTGGAAACAACATCCTCCGGCCATACCGAAGAGGAAGCCATCACCAATGGCGTCAAGGACATTTTGGATCGAGCTTTGGAAAGCATTGCGGGTGATGAATCCGCAGGGGATCTGGGTGACCGTTTTTATGCGGAATACGGGAACGATACGGAGCAACTGCTGAAACGCTATTTCACCTCGGATTTCCGCAGCGACTGCAAGCCAAGCGGAAAGGCTGTTCGCTGCATTCTTGAAGGCGAAGTGAAATTTGCCGCGCTCGACAATGACGTGAAAAAGATTATGCGGGGTTACGCCTCTCACTCCGATAAGGACATGGTTTTCGCCGCCAATATCAGTGTCCCGAAATCTCCCCGAAACGACAAGCTGGTGACGGCCATTGGCAAGGAGTTTGAAAACTCTGGGCATCGGTTCGAGATGAAGGATGACATGAATTTCCATGGTGTCTCCATGAAAATTACAGATATCCGGTTTGTGGGCATTCGTTATGACCCGAATACCAAACGGGAAGATGGTGCCTTGGATGTCAATTTTGAACTTTGGTATGTCCATCCCGAGAAAAACTACACATTCAAGGCTGAGCGCATCGCCTCGGATGTGGCCACTTTTTCCACCTATGTGGCGGGAAGCAATCCCGACGCACTGGAAGTGGAACTGGAAACCAAACTGATCACTGCCGTATCTCGAAGTTTTGTCCAGAAGGTTAACTCTCAGATCGTCAGTTTCATGAAACGCAAGAATGGGTGACAACCTTGGGGGATGTCTAGGACACACATAAGTAATCTGCCATGTCCGGTTTCCGTCATTCAGCCGAACATTGGGATTAGCCGGGTTGCTGATGCCTACGCATTACCCAAAAACATAGGAGTGTAAGATGAGAAATATGATTAAACCCGGATTTCCCATATGACCCAAGGTTTCCGTGACGAAATAGCGTAATTCTGCTATAAGAATCAGTGTGATAGCGATTATTTTCGGGGCTAAAAATGGACGCTGCTTCGGGTGAAATAGAAACAGGTGATATTCGGGTC
>CAIYCT010000040.1 GCA_903924765.1 uncultured Rhodospirillaceae bacterium
GACACAATCTCCGCCTCATCCTCGCATGGCTGAGGCTTTTGTTGGCCTTAATCTGGGTGATGATCCGAACATCAATCCTGCCCCAAAACCACCCGCTGGTTGTGGATGAAAACTGAATCGGGGTTTTTCACGGACGACTATTTAATCAGAGTTAGTGTTTACACGTGCACTATGCCAAGAGTGCGGCCCGTTCATTAGAATTCAGTATGTTATTTATCTCTGCGCGTGAATCGGAGCAAAGGTCATCTTCAGGCCAAGGGCATGGACGACTTTAAGCACGGTTGTGAACTCTGGCTTCCCATCTCTCGACAGGGCCTTGTATAGGTTCTGGCGGCCAAGGCCAGCCGTGCGGGCAATTTCGGTCATGCCTTTGGCGCGGGCAATGTCCCCCAGTGCTGCGGAGATAAGAGCAGGATCGCCATCTTCCATGACGGCTTCCAGATAGGCCACGATGTCCTCTTCCGTTTTTAAGTGGTCACTTACGTCCCAAGATTGGGTTGCTGTCGTCATGGCTTTTCATCCTTCTTTGGCTCGGTGGGCAATTCCTTTGCCAGTTCGATAGCTTTTATAATGTCTTGGTCCTGGGTCTTTTTGTCGCCACCGGCAAGCAATACCACGATGGTCTTACCCCGTTGTGAGAAGTAAACGCGATAACCGGGGCCGTAATCTATTCGTAGCTCACTCACGCCACCGCCAACGGCTTTTGAATCTCCAGGATTGCCCAGAGACAGGCGGCGAATCCGGACATCGATCCGGGCCTTGGCCTGAATATCCCGAAGCCCGGAAAACCAATCGGCGTAGTGTTCAGTCTGACGGACTTCAATCATGGGGTATTGTCTCTCATAAAAGACAAAATGTAAAGGGCGGGGGTTATGCGCTGCGGATTGAGGTTACGTTAGTTCTGGCCTTTACAGGGATCGCATTACAGAACGAAGCCCAATCACTCATAAGCCGTGTGCGCTTGTCGTATAGATCGCCACGTCGATAGGCCGCTTCGACCTTAGACCCTACAGCGTGAGCTAAAGCCATTTCAGCGACTTCTGACGGGTAGGCAGTTTGCTCTGCACACCAATCGCGGAAGGTAGAACGGAAACCATGTGCCGTCAGGTCTTCGCGCTTCATCCGGCGCAAGGTCATCAAGAGCGCCATGTTAGACAGTGGCTTCTTTGATACCGAACCGGGGAAAACAAAATCACCATCACGTAGTTTCTTCATCGCCTCCAGGATTGCGATAGCGGCATCGGACAGTGGCACACGATGCTCTCTATCTGCCTTCATCCGTTCGGCTGAAATGGTCCATAGCTTCTTTTCCATGTCGATTTCATCCCACTTGGCCCCGATCACTTCTCCAGTGCGGGCAGCGGTCAGAATGGCAAATTCCAAGGCGCGGGCGCTTATTCCCTCTTGCGCTCTTAAATCGACCATGAAGGCCCCAATCTGGGCATAGGGTAGGGCGGCATGGTGTCCGGCCTTTTGGACCTTGGAGCGGGCGGGCAATAGGTGGTCGAGATGCCCTTTCCACCGCGCAGGGTTTTCACCAGCCCTGAATTTGCGAACCGTTGCCCAATCGAGAATGCTTTCAATCCGGCCCCGCACACGGCTGGCGGTTTCCGTCTTGGTGGTCCAAATCGGTTCAATGACTTTCATCACCAGCCCAGTGTCCACCGCTGTTACCGATAGCTTGCCCATGACCGGGTAGACGTATGTTTCAAGTGTCGAAGTCCATTGCGCCGTGTGCTTGTCATTCTTCCATCCGGCTTCGTGCGCCTTGATATAGGCTTCGGCGCATTGCCGGAAGGTCAACGCTTTTGCGGCTTCGGCGGCAGCGGCAAGTTTGACGACTTTGCGGCTTTCGATAGGGTCTATCCCGTCGCGGACCAATTGACGGCATTTGCGGGCTTCGTCGCGGGCCTCGGACAAACCGATGGTGTGAATGGAGCCTAGGCCCATATCTCGACGCTTGCCGTTGAGCATGAAGCGATAAATCCAAGACTTGGCTTTATCCTCAGTGACTTGCAGGTATAGCCCGCCTCCATCGCTATAAAGGCCGGGTGTGGCTTTGTTCCGAACTTCCACCGCACTGAGCTTATCGATTTCACGCGCCATGCTGTCACCCATTGGAATCGATTGTTTTATTTACCCAACAAATCACCCATCATAGATGCGTGGATTGAAACGATCAATAGCGAATGCCAACGCACGATGAATTCGTGACAATGGCGGAAATGCTAATGATTTATGGGGTTCCCCGGACGGGGGAGAATGATCGCGGATGGGATTGTGGCGGAGAGGGTGGGATTCGAACCCACGGTGGAGTTACCCCCACGCCTGATTTCGAGTCAGGTACATTCGACCACTCTGCCACCTCTCCGATGCCTTTGGTCGCTTGGAAGGCGCGGAGACTAGCGCAAGCTGTCTGATCTCGCAAGCCCCAACCGGCGGACTTTTAATTTCTTGTCGCTTGGCCCGATTTTATTTTGCGATGACGGGGACGGGATGGGCAAACGGTCCCAATGCTCAGCAACTATAAGGGGGGCACGGTTCATCATGCCCCACCGACATTTTAATCGCTTACTTCCGTCCATACTTGGCGGTCAGGCCGGCCTTGGCAATGGCGTTGGCGTTTAGGAAGTAGCCAACCATGGCGGCGGGCGAGTTGGCGTCGACCACCGGCAATGCATCCACTTTCAAGGCGAACACGGTGAAGGTGTAATGGTGCGGCTTGTCGCCCTTGGGCGGGCAGGGGCCGCCGTAGCCGGGCGCGCCGAAGTCGGTGCGGCTTTGCACCGTGCCTGCGGGCAAGGTTGCGCCGTCGGCGGTTCCGGCTCCGCTGGGCAGCTCTGTGGCCGTGGCGGGGATGTTGAAGGCCACCCAATGCCACCAGCCGCTGCCGGTGGGCGCATCCGGGTCATACGAGGTCACGGCGAAGCTTTTGGTTCCCTTGGGCGCATTTTTCCAGATCAGGCCGGGGGAGACATTGCCTCCGGTGCAGCCGAAGCCCGAGAAGACGAACTTGTCGCCGATGGCGGCTCCTGGTTTCAGGTCGGGGCTGGTGACCGAAAACCCGCCGGCGAAGGCGGTCGAGGCGGTCAAGGCAAACGTCACGGCAAGAGCAAGAACACGCGTTTTCATCCTGGTTCTCCTTGGTTCTGTTCACGGGTGGCTAAAAACTTCAAAGTGGGCGCGTCTTCTTGCGCCCGGTTCAATTGCCAAGTGTTGCGCGCCATGAATACCGGCGCGCCATCACGATCCTCGGCCATGTTGGATTTGTTGGCGTTGGCGAACTTTTCCAAATCGGCTTTGTCCGCGGCTTGGACCCAGCGGGCGGTGATGAACGGGCTGTCTTCGAACCCGGCCTTGATATTGTACTCGGATTCGATGCGGGTGGTCAAAACGTCGAACTGCAATTGCCCGACCACGCCGACGATCCAGGCCGAGCCGTCCACCGGCTTGAACACTTGGCTGACGCCTTCTTCGGCCAAATCCTCCAGCGCCTTGCGCAATTGCTTGGCCTTCATGGGATCATCCAGGCGGACCCGGCGCAACATTTCCGGCGCGAAGCTGGGAATGCCGAGAAATTGAAAATCCTCGGACTCGGATAGGGTGTCGCCGATGCGCAAATTGCCGTGATTGGGAATGCCCAGAATATCGCCGGGAAAGGCTTCCTCGGCCAATTCGCGGTCGCGGGCCAGGAAAAACACCGGGTTGTAGATGGCCATGACCTTGCCCGAGCGCACATGCTTCAGCTTCATGCCGCGTTGGAACCGGCCCGAGCATAGCCGGGTGAAGGCGATGCGGTCGCGGTGGTTGGGGTCCATGTTGGCTTGGATCTTGAAGACGAAGCCGGTGACTTTTTCCTCGTCGGGCTGGACCACGCGGGTGGTGGTCTTGCGCGGTAGCGGGGCGGGGGCTAGGCGGCCGATGCCGCCCAACAACTCGGCCACGCCGAAGGTGCGCAGCGCCGAACCGAAAAACACCGGCGTCAGGTGACCGGCCAAGAAGCTGTCCAACTCGAAGGCCGGGCAGGCCCCTTTGACCAGGGCGATTTCTTCGCGCAACTTGTCGGCGGCTTGGGTTCCTACCGCCTGATCCAACAAGGGCGACTCCAGTTCCGCATCCACCGAGGCCTCGACAATATGGTCGCCGCGGCCGGGATCGAACAAAATCACCCGGTCGCGCACCAGATCGTAGACGCCCTTCAAATCCCGTCCCATGCCGATGGGCCAAGTCAACGGCGCCACATCCATGGCCAGGGTCTTCTCGATTTCGTCCAACAGGTCGAAGGTCTCGCGGCCTTCGCGGTCGACCTTGTTGATGAAGGTTAGCAGCGGCACGTCGCGCAAGCGGCAGACTTCGAACAATTTCAGGGTCTGAGTCTCGATGCCCTTGGCTGCGTCCAATACCATCACCGCCGAATCCACGGCGGTCAGGGTGCGGTAGGTGTCCTCGGAAAAGTCTTCGTGGCCTGGCGTGTCCAGCAGGTTGAAGCTCAGGCCCTGATGCTCGAAACTCATCACCGAGGCGGACACCGAGATGCCGCGTTCCTTTTCGATCGACATCCAGTCCGAGCGGGTGCGGCGCTGCTCGCCACGGGCGCGGACGGCTCCGGCAGCCTGAATGGCGCCACCGAACATCAGCAGCTTTTCGGTCAAGGTGGTCTTGCCGGCGTCAGGGTGAGAGATGATGGCGAAGGTGCGTCTAAGCGCAAGGGAATCGGACAGTAGGCTCATGGCGGTTTTGTGCCCGCTTCACGGGACGACTTCAAGGGAATTGTTGCCGCCGTCCCCCAGGCCTTGGCGCGCCGCCTTAGAGACTGGGCGGATTTGGCGCGGATGCCGCCCAGCCCGTAAACCGGCAAAGAGGTCGATCGGCATAAAACGGCAAACCGATGCGCTCCCAAAATTTTGGCGTCGGGGTGGCTGGCGGTGACGAAGACGGGCGACAGCAAGGCGGCGCTCACACGCAGACGGTGGGCCCGGCCCAAGGCCAAGCGGGAATGACAGGCGGCGGTGACCAGACGGCGATGGCGGCGCGCCCAGCCCAACATGGGGGCCAGGATGCCAGAGCGCATCACACCTTCGGGCAGATGCACGCCGTCGGCGTGGAGAGACGCCGCCAAGCGCCAATCGGCGGCCACGATCAAGATCAGGCGGTTGGTGTTGGCGATGGCTTGCAAGGATCGGGCGATGGCGGCGCGGTCGGGATGATCATAATGACGCAAGATCATGCCGCTGCCTGGGGCCAAGGCATGGGCATAGGCGCTCGGATCGGGCTTGCGCTGGGGCTCGGTGACCAGTAGGAAAGAAGGAAGTTTGGGGTGCATCGCCCCAGTATAAAGGAGTCTTGGCGTTTTGTCTGATCCTGTCGCCGCCTTAATCCGTGTCAAAGCCAACATTGCCCAAGCGGCCATTGCCTGTGGCCGCGATCCGGCCTCGGTCGCCTTGGTGGCGGTGTCCAAGACCCATGGGCTGGACTCGATCCTGCCCGTGCTTGAGTCCGGTCAGCGGGTGTTCGGGGAAAACCGGGTTCAGGAAGCCCTGGCCAAATTCCCCGACTTGCGGCAGCTTTATCCCGATTTGGAACTGCACTTGATCGGCCCGTTGCAAACCAACAAAGTTAGGGATGCGGTGGGGCTGTTCGACGTGATCGAAACCCTTGACCGCCCCAAACTGGCTCGAGTGCTCGCCGATGAAATGAGCCGGGCCGGGCGCAGACTCGCGTGCCTGATCCAAGTCAATACCGGGCGCGAACTGCAAAAGGCTGGCATCGACCCCGACCAAGCCGACCGTTTCATCGAGGTCTGCCGACGCGAATACGATCTGCTCATCACCGGATTGATGTGTATTCCTGAGGCGGGAGGTGATCCCACCCCCGATTTCACCCTGTTGGCGGACATGGCCAAGCGCAATGGCCTGAGCACGCTCAGCATGGGCATGAGCGGCGATTACCCCCAAGCCATCGCCTGCGGAGCAACCCATGTGCGAGTCGGCTCGGCGATCTTTGGGTCTAGGCCGCTCTGATTTCGCGCAGGAAGGCTTGCACTTGTGTATGCAGGTCTCTGGAATCGGTGGACATTTGTTCGGACGCTTTTCCCACTTCAGTGGATGCGGCGCTGGTTTGACCGGCGGCTTGCTGCACTCCCACCACGTTGGAGGTGACTTCCGACGTGCCAAGCGCCGCCTGTTCTACATTGCGGGCGATCTCGTTGGTGGCGGCGGATTGTTGTTCGACGGCGGCGGCGATCCCGGCTGAAATCTGCCGCACTTCCTCGATAATCTTGACGATGCCGCGAATGACCGTGACGGCGTCGCTGGTATGGTGCTGGACCGATTCCACCTGCCGAGTTATGTCGTCGGTGGCGCGGGCGGTTTGGTTGGCTAGGTTTTTGACCTCGCCCGCGACCACGGCGAAGCCCTTGCCCGCATCGCCGGCCCGCGCCGCTTCTATGGTGGCGTTCAGCGCCAGCAGATTGGTTTGACTGGCGATGTCATTGATCAAGTTGACCACTTCGCCGATTTTTTCGGCGGTATTGGCCAATTCGCCCACCACTTTTTCGGCATTGCGGGCGGCAGAGGCGGCGTTTTGCGTGATTTCGGTCGCGTGACCGACTTGGCGGCTGATTTCGGAAATGGAGGACGACAATTCCTCGGCCGAGGCGGCGACAGTCTGGACGTTGGTGCTGGCTTGCTCGGATGCCGCCGCCACCGCCGTGGCGCGATAGCTGGTGTCGGATGCGGCTGTGGTCATCACATCGGCCATGCTTTGCAATTGCGTCGCCGCCCCTGACAGGCGACCGAGGAACGCTTCCATGCAGCCTTCGAAATCGGCGACGATGTTTTCCTTGCGGGCTAGTTTCATGATCTGCTCTTCATTCTCGGTCCATCCTTGAGCCGATTGCAGATCGGCTACGATCAGGCGCTCCTTAAAGAATTGTACCGTTTTGGCGATGCTGCCGATTTCGTCGCGCATGGAGGTTGCTGGGACGTCGATGGTCCTTTCTCCTTCCGCCAATTTGCGCATGGTGGCCGTCATCGCCCCCAGCGGCGGAACGATGCTGCCGACCAGGATCAGGGAAAGGATAAGGACCGAGGCGGCAAAGACGATGCCGACGGTGGTCAAGAGTTCGGCTTCGCCGCTGGCCTTGTTATAGGCGGTGGTCATGCGTCCGTTCAGGCCGCCAGCCGCCACGTCCTCGACTTTTTTCAGCAGATCGATGCGGGTGGTTGCGGCTTTAAACCAAGCATCGGGCGTCGTGGACAGCGGTACGCCGTTCAAGACCGAGGCGATCATCTGAGAGCGGATGGCGGTGACTTGCTCCACCGCAGGTCCGGTCACCGTGTCTTTATAGGCAGTCTTCAATTCCGGCGTCGCCATCACGGACAACATCTGCTCGTAGGTAGCCTGGGCCGCGCCCAAAGTCATGAATTTTTGAAACGACTCGGCAGTGAATGACCCGGTTGACAAAACTCCGGCCAAGGTGGCCCGCTCCCGTCCGGCGCGTTCCTTCAAATTCAACAGATTGGTATAACTGACCACATCGCGGACCATGGCGGCATTGGGGGTCAGCGTGATAAGCGAATCGATGACCGCCAACAGGCCGTTGATGGATTGGGTGTACGCGGCGATGGCGTCGGGCGTCGAAACGCCCAATGTGGAGGCCTGGCTTCTGATGGCGGCGATGGCGTTTAGGCCTTGGGCCGCCCGTTCCAAACGTTCCCCCGCCTCGCTCGCCTTCAATTGGGCTTTGCCTTGTTCGGCGGCGATCAGGAATTCGGCTTTTTTGGCGTCGGTCATTTGGCGCTGAGCTGTCAATTCCGAGGAAAATTTGGCGCCTTTGGAGCCAAGGAAAACTGCGGTCATGCCGCGTTCGATCTGTAGCGTATGGACTAACTCGCCGATCTGGGTGCCAAGACCTGCGACCTTGCCCATTTCCGCCAGGGAGAGAGCTGTTTGAACCCGGTCAAATACCACCCAGCCCATCATTCCCAGCAAGGCCATGAATGGAATCACCCCCAACAAAACGATTCTGGCGCGCAAGCCCATAAAGTCAATCCGTCGGCCCAGTCGTTCGACCCAGCCGTGAACGGAAAGATCGTCACTGGCAACGACCACATCGGCCACGCCCTTTTCCTTGAAAAACTCGCGCATCTTAAGATCGGTGCAGATGACATGGTTGGAAAACCAAGACTTCATGAAGCTAAGAATTTTTTGCTGCGCGTCGGTGCTGTCTGAGCTTGCGCCCAGATCGACCAACTGGCGGACAGCCTGAATGGAGTCTTCGTGGTATTTGTGGTGGGAGTCCGTCTCGGGAAACGCCAGCCTATGCATCAACGCTTCCTCGCGCTGGCAATGCTCGACAATGTGCTTGTAAAGGCGGCTGAGAATGGACCCCGCAACCTCTCGTCCACGATTGGCGTCACGGGCTTGTTGCAACTCGTTGATCAGATCGGCGAGGTATTTGTGATCGGCGTCCAAAGTGGATACGCCAACGCTGAACCGAGGGTTCCATTCAATCAACGCCATATTTGCCTCCCAGTCTTTTTTGCCGCTTATGAGGCGGAAGGCAATAGTATCATAATTAGTCCAATTATAAACGACGATTCTATCATTTTGTATAGTATATGTGCGCAATAAATGGGCTGGAATTTCAGTCGCTCATTTATTGGGTAGCGGCTGTTGGTCGTGGAATATAAAGTAAAACGCCGCCATCGATAAGGATGACGGCGCTTGGAAGCTGCACGATGCTGGTGATCAGAATGGGAACAAGATATCGATGATTTCGTGTCCGTATCTGGGTTGGGCCAGTTCGCTGGCTACGCCGCGTCCGCCGTAATAGATGCGGGCCTCGGCGATTTTATCGTAACTGACCGAATTGGAGGTGCTCAGATCCTCGGGTCGGATGATGCCTTGGATGGTCAGTTCACGCATTTCGAAATTGACCCGCATTTCCTGGCGTCCCGAAATCACCAAATTGCCGTTGGGCAGCACTTGGGTGATGACGGCGGCCAGAGTGGTGGTCAAGGTTTCGGTGCGCCCGGTCGAGCCCGCATTGGTCGAAGTAGCGGTGGACCCCACGTTCAACATGGAGGCGGGGTTAACGGCCGAGGGCAGAACTTTGGACAGACTGGCTTCAAATCCCAATAGGCTGGTGATGTTGGCGCTGTCATCCTCGGCCCGGGAACGGCTGAGCGAGGTGGTGAAGGTGGCGGTGTCGTTGACCGAAACCAGCACGGACAGAATGTCGCCCACATCCTTGGCCCGTTGGTCCTTAAAGAAGGCCCGAGACCCAGTCCGCCACAGCGAATTGGCGTTTTGCGGCGGCGGCAACGGCTGCGGCATGGGCATTGAGACCGGTTGATACCCCTGGCGCTGGGTCGGGTTCTCGATGGCCGAAACCTGTGGTCCCGAGCCGAGCTCGGACAATCGGCTGAAGGTGTTGCACCCGCCCAGGGACGCGGCTACGGCGATGCTGGCCACGGTTCCCAACAACATCGAAAGAGTTTGGCGTTTCATGATCGGCATCCTTCTAGTTGGCGATGGTGGCTACCGCGCGTGACGCGGCGGTTTGAATGATCTGCGAGGTCGCGGACACCACTACCGTACCTGCGGCTTGCACGCGGGCCTCGATCACTTGCTTGGTCTGGAGGTTGGTGACGCGGACGGTGTCGCCGATGCCGCCGTCATCCATGGCCTTGCCTTGCGCGGTCAGGGTCATAAACGGCGTTTGCAGCAGCATAGTGACCAAGCCGTTGCGGCTGACGGCCATGGGGCGCTGCAAATCGGCCAAGCGAATGGGGCTGTTGGCCTTTAGCAATTGCTTGGGTTCCAGGCCGATCAATTGCTTGGGATCGACGACCAGATCCTGGCGCAAATTGTCGTCGCGCACTTCCGCCCAAATCAAGTCTTGCGATCCGATGGTGTCGCCCTTGTTCATGGCGCGCATCAGAACGGGAATGCGGGTGGTGGAAAATGTCCGTCCGGCCACTTTGACGCGGGTTGCCTGGGGCGATCCGGCGGGAGCTTCGACGGTGGCAGTAAAGCGCTGGGTGCGGGTGTCGACCACCAGATCCTTGATGGCGAGGGTGGCGGGCGCGTCCGAGGGAATCACCACCGACAGGGTCTGTCGGTTGGTGATCTCGAACGTGCTGCTAGGGGGCAGCCCTTCCAAGGTCAAGGCTTCGCGCAGTTCGGTTTCGATCGCCGACACATCGATGGATTGGCCGCTGCGTTCGACCACTACATGGTCGAACTGAGAGGCTGGACGCCAATTGATGCCGTTGTTGTTGGCCAGCTGATACAGCCAGCGGGCATCCAACGAGATGCGCCGCCCCGGTTTGGGCGCCTGGGCGATGGCCATGTCGGCCTTGTCGCCAGCATTGTCCCACAAATCGCCCACTCGAATGACGTCCTGCGTGATCGCCGCCTCGGTTTTGAGTTGCAGCGGCAAGGGATCGGCCTTGGCCGTTGCGGCCAGCCCGATCAGGGCGGCGCAAGCGGCGCTTAGGATGAATAGTGAGTGAGGACGTATCATTTTGGGACCTCGTTACTTCATCTGGTTGGTGGTTTGCAGCATCTGATCCGTTGCCTGAACGACCTTCGAATTCATTTCGTAGGCGCGTTGGGCGCTGATCAGATCGGTGATCTCGCTGACCACATTGACGTTCGACGTTTCCAGGTAGCCTTGCAAGATTGTGCCGTAACCGGGCGCGCCGGGGGTGGAGTCGGACGGCTGGCCCGAGGCGGCGGTTTGCTGGAACAGATTGTTGCCGATGGCTTCCATACCCGCTTCGTTGGGGAAAATGGTCATCAAAAGCTGGCCTTGGTTGGAGGGCGTGACCACCCCGTCCTTGGTTTCAAGAATTTGGCCGGACGAGTTGACGGTGATGCCGGTGGCTTGGGTGTCGATGGTGATGCTGGGCATGACAGTATAGCCGTCATGGGTGACGATCTTGCCGGTGTCGGACAATTGGAACGCGCCATCGCGGGTATAGGCATAGTCGCCGTTGGGCAGCAAAATTTTGAAGTAGCCTTTGCCCTGCACTGCCAAATCCAACGAGTTGTTGGTGTTGTTGAGCGAGCCCTGATTGGTGATGCGATAGACCGCCGAGGTGCGAACGCCCAGGCCCAACTGAATGCCGGTGGGGACGATGGTGCCGATATCCGACGAGGTCGAGCCCACGCGCCGGACGTTTTGATACAGCAGGTCGCTGAATTCGGCGCGCCGTCCATTGTACGCGTTGGTGTTCATGTTGGCGATATTGTTCGAGATGACTTCCACGTTGGTCTGTTGTGACATCATCCCGGTGGCGGCGATATTCAAAGCGCGCATTTTTCAATGTTCCTTTCGTTAGGCCGCGGCGGACTGGGCGCCGGACAGAACCTGCATGGCTTGCTGTCTGCGTGTTGATTCGGCATCAAGAATTTTTTGATTGGATTCGTATTCTCGGGTTACGGAGATCAGGTTGGTCATTTCCACGACCGGTTGGACGTTGGATTCCTCCAACATGCCTTGAGCGATTTCGGGGCGTTGGACCACCTGCGGGTCCTCGACGCTGTCGTACAGACCGTCGCCGATGCGGCGCATGGTCTGGGGATTGTCAAAGCGGACGGTCTTCAGCTTGGCAATGGTGCCGTTGTTGGTGGTGACCGATCCGTCGGGCGTGACCGTGATGTTGGTTTCGTTGGGCGAGAAGATGATGGGCTTGTCGTTGCTGTCCATGACCGCGTCGCCCTTGGCGTCAACCAACATGCCTGCGTCGTCGGTGCGGAAGTGGCCGTTGCGGGTGTAGCGCATGCCCGCCTCAGTCTCCACTTGGAAGTAGGAATCGCCGTGAATGGCGAAGTCGTAGGTGTTGCCGGTGTTGACCAATGGGCCTTCTTGAGTGTTCCTGAGCAGGCCGTGATCTTGCACGAAGGACAGCGTGTCTCCCACCGCATGCTTGGACGAGCGGGTGGGGACCAGATATTCACGGAACAACATTTCATCGCTTTTAAAGCCGGTGGTGTTGGTGTTCGCCATATTGTTGGCGACCACTTCCAATTTGCGCATCAGCGCCGCTTGCCGCGATATAGCGATATAAGTTGTGTTTTCCATGTCACAGCCCTTTTGGTGAAAACAGGTTGCTCTCCTCTAAGCATAGGCTGTGCCAATTAATAAACATCATTTATAACAATAACTTATATGGTCACATGAAGGGTGGTGGGGTATGGCAGGAATGGGAACAGGGTCCAACTTGACCCGGCATTTCTTTCCCTGTGGCTAATTATCTGTTAACTGGGACAGGTTAGGGTGTTGCATGGATAGGGATGGATGGGACCATGGCTGAAGATTTGGAAGAAGATTTCGAAGAA
>CAIYCT010000041.1 GCA_903924765.1 uncultured Rhodospirillaceae bacterium
CCATCGATCCCTCCGCCCATCCCGACAAGATTCAAACTGTTCGCCGCGCCACCACTCAAGCGGTGTCCGGCGATTTGGCCGAATCCTTCCTGGCAGCGCAAGAAGCCAAAGTGGGCGTCAAGATCGATCGCAGCCAGTTGACCCGCGAAGAATAACCTCATGAGCGTTCAACCCGACTTTCATACCTTTCAGGACGTCTTCAGCCAAAACCGCGCCCAATTGCTGTGGCGGACGGTGGTGGCCGATCTGGAAACGCCGGTCTCCACCTTTTTAAAATTGGGTCAGGACGAACCGTTTTCCTTTCTGCTGGAATCGGTTGAGGGCGGCGCCCATCGCGGACGCTATTCGGTCATAGGCTTGAAACCCGATTTGATCTGGAAAGCCCAAGGCAACCAAGCCTGGATCAACGCCAATCCGTTGGGACAACCCGACGCTTTCGTCCCTTGCCCGGTGGCTGCCAAATCGGGCGCGCTGGATTCGCTGCGCGCCGTCATCGCTCAATCGGAAGTGGACATCCCCACCTGCCTTCCGCCCATGTCGGCAGGATTGGTAGGCTATATGTCCTATGACACCATCCGACTGGTTGAGAAACTGCCCGACGACAATCCCGACACGTTGGGAGTTCCCGACGGCCTTTATGTGCGCCCTACGGTGTTGGTAATGTTCGACAACGTCAACGGCACCCTGACCGCCGTCACGCCGGTCAGGCCCGGTTCCGGTGACGCCAAGTCCAATTGGGATTTAGCCGAGCAACGCCTAGACGCGGTGATGGACGCGCTCGACCAGCCCGTGCCCCATGCGGGCGAATGGATCGAACGGTCGGAACACGAACCCACGCCGGTGCATGGCACCAGCGCCGACCAATACGCGCTTATGGTCAAGAAGGCGCAAGAATACATCGCCGCCGGGGACATCTTCCAGGTGGTGTTGTCGCAACGGTTCTCTGTGCCGTTCAAACTGCGGCCCTTTTCGCTTTACCGTGCGCTTCGCCGCAGCAATCCCAGCCCGTTCCTGTTTTATTTGAATTTCGGCGCGTTTCAGCTGGTAGGCTCCAGCCCAGAAATCCTGGTGCGTCTGCGCGACGGCAAGGTCACCATCCGCCCCATCGCCGGAACCCGCCGCCGCGGCATCGACGCCGCCGAGGATCAGGAACTGGCCGCCGATTTGATGGCCGATCCCAAGGAATTGTCCGAACATTTGATGCTGCTGGATTTGGGCCGCAACGATGTGGGCCGGGTGGCCGAGATCGGATCGGTGGCAGTGACGTCGAAAATGCAGGTGGAATATTATTCCCACGTTATGCACATCGTCTCCAATGTGGAAGGCAAGCTGCGCGAGGGCTGCGACGCCATGGACGCGCTAATGGCCGGTTTCCCGGCAGGCACCGTTTCTGGTGCGCCCAAGATCCGCGCCATGGAAATCATCGACGAATTGGAAACAGTTCGCCGCAGCTTCTATGCCGGCTGCATCGGCTATTTCGCCGGCAACGGCAACATGGACACCTGCATCGCCTTGCGCACCGCCCTGATCAAGGACGGGGTGATGACCGTTCAGGCGGGCGCCGGAATCGTCATGGATTCCCAGCCGCAATCCGAACACGAGGAATGCCTGAACAAAGCCAAGGCCCTGCTGCGCGCCGCCGAGGACGCCATCGCCTACACCAGCCTGTCCAACCGACGGGCGCGTTAAACCCTTTCTCCATACCATCTGGGCGTATAGGTCCAAACGCCGCCATCGGCGCGGGGAAAGGTCTGGGTAGCGCTGGAACCGATGATCACCACGGTGCGCATATCCACTTGCTCGGGACGCAGGGCCGCTAAGGTGGTGACAATCATGGTCTCGGCGGGACGGCCCACGTCGCGGCCCAGCACCACTGGCACCTCGCCCGAACGATGGGCCCGCACGATTTCAAGCGCTCGACCCAACTGCCACGGACGGGCCTTGGACACCGGATTGTAAAACGACAGCACCAAATCGGCCTTGGCGGCCAACTCCAACCGGGTCTCGATTACCTCCCACGGCTTCAAATTGTCCGACAGCGACAGTACGCAAAAATCGTGGCCCAACGGCGCCCCTGCCTTGGCGGCGGCGCTTTGGGCGGCGGAAATGCCGGGCAGAATAACCAATTCCACCCCATGCCAGACCGGATCGTCCGATTGGTGCAAGGCCTCGATCACCGCCGTAGCCATGGCGAACACGCCGGGATCGCCCGAAGACACCACCACCACATGCTCGCCTTGCGCGGCCAGTGTAAAGGCGTGCCGGGACCGCTCCATCTCCACCCGATTGTCCGACGCGTGAACCACTTGATCGGGCCGGAACGGACCGGCCATGGTCACATAGGTCTCGTAACCGATGATATGCCCGGCCTTGGACAATTCCGCCTTGACGGCAGGAGCCTGAAAGTCCGGCGCGCCCGGCCCCAGCCCCACCACCGCCAAACGTCCGCGCGGATGTCCGATCAAAGCCACGTCCTGGGGTGAGCGAGCGACCGCAATGGCCACCGCGCCGTCATCATATATATTCACCGGATCGGCGACGGCTTGGCGGACCATGTCCAGGGGCGATGGAGTGCCCGGAACAAGACGCACCGGCCAAGACCCAAACACCGAGGCCGCTTCAGACTGCGCCACATAGGCAACCGACAACGGCGACAGATAGTAACCCGACAACAAGTCGGGGATGCGGTCCCAATTGCCGGTGGCGGCAACCACCACGCAGTGGGGGTGATAGACCAACTGATCCGGCTGGGGATCGCGCATATGGGGCGTCACGGTCAAACGCAACGCGCCATCGGGATCGTGGCTCAGGCGCGAGCGGTCCAGGAACGGCGCGTCGCCTTCAATAAACAGCCCTTTCCCGGCCAATAAATTGGACATAAAGGATTTGGTCGCCTGGGGATTGGCAACGGAATAGCCTTTGGGCGCTTGTTCGAAGGTGGCGCTGAAACGAATTTCGCCCGAAGTGGTGATGGCGGGTTTGACACCCAAACCGGAGGCGATAAGGCGTGCCAGATCGTTGACGCCGCTCAATCCGCCCATCAACGGCACCACGGCGCTGCCATCCTCGGCCACCGCCAGAACCGGTGGCTCAGCGCGCTTGCTGACCAGCAACGATGCCAAGCTGCGGATAACGATGCCCGCCGCGCACAGGGCGACGATGGGCGTGTTGCGCTGATAAAACTCGCGCAAGGTTGACCCAAACTCGGCATAAGTCTGGTCGGCGCCCTCGACCCGTCCGCTTAAGCCATGAATGACCGCGCCGGGCAAAGCCGCTTGGATGCGCCGTGCGGTGGTCAAACTGCCCTGCCCCAGTATGATTATGGCCGGGGTTACGCCACCCATTTTTGCCCCGGCACGATGATCATGGCGAAATAGGGCACCGAATCTGGATCGGCTTCGGCCAATGGCACCACGCGCTGGTTAGCCATGGTCGCCCGTTCCACATACAAAGCGCGGTCGGACAGACCTGCATCGGCGATGGCCGTGCGGACCTTGTCGAAATTGGTGCCCAATTTCATTACCGCCGCCGCTTCCGTGTTGCGCAGCCGATCAGCCAATTCTTCGCGGGACAAAACGCCGGACAACACCGTCAGCACTTGGTTGCGATAGACCAGCGGTGCGCCCAAAACCGAGGCCGAGGCCAACATGGAGCAGACGCCCGGCACCACTTCGGTCTCGAACCGCAGGGCCAAGCGGTCGTGCAAATACATGAACGAGCCGTAGAAGAACGGATCGCCCTCACAAATGGCGGCCACATCCACGCCCCGGTCCAGATGTTCGGCCACCAGAGCAGCGGACTCATCGTAAAAGCCGCGCAGAGACTCCTCATACGAGAAAGGCGGCGGCAATTTCTCGGTGGTAACCGGATAGATCATCGGCAACAGGATCTGCTTGGGGGAAAGATACGACTCGACGATGGTCAAGGCGTTGCCCTTCTTGCCCTTGGCGGCGGGATAGGCCACCACCGGAGCAGCCTGGAGGCGCTTCAACGCCTTGACGGTGATCAGTTCCGGATCGCCGGGTCCCACGCCTAGGCCAAACAATTTTCCCTTGGGTCCCATCATTCGCGCTCCATTCCCAAGGCGTTCAGCGCGGCAACCGCCATGGCGCTGCCGCCACGCCGCCCGCTGACCGCGATGAATGGCACGCCGCGACTGTCGGCGGCCAAGGCGTCCTTGGATTCCGCCGCGCCCACATACCCCACCGGGAAACCCAGGATCAAAGCGGGTTTGGGTGCGCCCGCATCCAACATTTCCAGCAAACGGAACAAGGCGGTGGGCGCGTTGCCGAACGCCACCACCGCGCCCTCCAACAGCGGCAGCCACAAATCCAGCGCCGCAGCCGACCGGGTATTGCCGATGCGTTCGGCGATGGCCGGAACCTCGGGCTCACCCAACGTACACAAGATGCGATTGCCCGCCTTGAAGCGCGAGCGGGTAATACCCTCGGCCACCATCTTGCAATCGCACAGGATCGGCGCACCCGCCGCCAAGGCCGCCCGACCTGCCGCGCCCGCTCCGGGCGAGAAGGTCAGATCATCGACGATGTCGGGCATGCCGCAAGCATGGGCCACACGCACCGCCACCTTTTCCAAATCCTCGGGAATGCGGGCTAGATTGGCCTCGGCCCGAATGATGGCGAAAGAGCGCCGATAGATTTCCTGCCCATCCTTAATGTAGTCAATCACGCCAAAACCTCCGCCGTTTGGGCCAGAATCAGGCCTTGGTTGTGCTTTTGTCCAAAACCGTCCAGCCCGTCTTGACGCCGGTACAGATCGTAATGGTCGGCATCCACGGCCACCAACGTAACATCCGCCACCCGCGCCGAGGCGCAGGATTTGGGACAGGCCGTCAGATGAACATCCACCGCGCCTGTCAGCAAACCGGCCAACCGCAGCGCATCCTCTTTGGTTGGCGCCAGGGCCGAGGCACACCCAGATGTGCCCGAACACGCCACCATTTGGGCCAAGGGCGCGTCCCGGTCCACCGTGAATCCCAGCGCCATCAATCCGGCCAAGATTTTAGGGCCGTCAGCCGCCGCCACATCGGTTATCAACACCCCGGACCAGGGCGTTAGGCGGAAGGCGCCGCCATTGGCGGTTAGCGCCAGATCGGCCAAGGAGGTCAAACAATCGGGCGTCACCCGTCCCAGGACAGACACCCCGCCAACTGCGAGATTACAGGCTTGGTTTTGCGGGATAAGACCGATCTGCGCCAAGCGGTCGGGACGAGCGCGCCGCCAATCCTTGGGCGCGGGCGAAACCGGCACGCGACCGGAAACCAGGGCCGCCAACGCAAGGGCGTCCGCATCGCGGAAGCGCTTGATCGACGGGTTTTTCAGGGTCAAGGCGACAAACGCCTCCAAAGACGCGACCACCAAATCGAACGCGTGATCGGCGTGAATCGCACCCAAGGGGGCTGGGTCTTGGTCGCTCATTGGCGGGCGAGACGCATATCCAAAGGCGAACAGTCCATCCGCCATCGCCGACAGCCACAAATCGCTTGGGTGATCGGCGGGTGATCCCACCTCGCCGCCATCCACCAGAATGGACAATTTGGGCGACAAAGCATGAATACGCTCATCGCCCTCGACGAAGGCCAGGATTTGCGCCGCCAAATCCGATACATCGACAATAGCGGTGGAATCCAACCCAAGGGTCGCGCTGACCATGACATTGCGGATGTCGTCGGCTTGGGCGTCCTTGGGCCCTAAGCCCGCATCCAGCAAATGTTGGATCAGCGCGTCCTCGTCCGGGGGCGTGATGCCGCGAATTTGGAAATTGGCGCGATTGGTCAGTTCGATCTGACCATTGCCGTAGCGTCTGGCTCCATCGGCCACGGCTTTAGCCTGGGATGACGAAACCTGTCCGAACGGCATCTTGATGCGACAAATGCCGCCATCTTTAGAGGACACAATGCGAAACAGCCCTGGACAAGGCGACGCCTTTTGGCGAAATCGGCAAAGAGAAACTTGTGAGGATATGGTTGTAAGTCCTTGATCATACAGCAAATCGCAAGGAATACCGCCCACTGCTTCCAACAGCGGATCAAGACGGCATCGGCACTCCCCGACCGACGGGTCCCCTTACGACAATACCGCCGACAGGTCTACTGGCTTACGGAGTCTTAGCATTCATCCAACCTTCCCAGGAAGTCCCAGTGGTCTTTAAAGGATAACGCTCGTCCGATACAGTTGCGGGGGCAGCCACGGCCAAAGGGAGCATGCCCCATCCCGTGTTCCCTTATCCTGCGGTAAGAACCGTTTTATAGCATTGAGATTGGCGGGGAAAGTCGTAATTTAAGAAAAGAGCAACGGTAATGGAAAGACGGATATGGTCAATTTGACGGGACGGG
>CAIYCT010000042.1 GCA_903924765.1 uncultured Rhodospirillaceae bacterium
GGCTCGCGCCCGCAGCTTCGCCCTCAATATCTTGCGCAAAAACCGAACCACAAACATTGCACAGGCCCTCTGGAACGGGGCTCTCAGCATCGATCACATTCTCGCCTACGAGGCTATCTGATTAGCGTTAAACAGCCCTGGTATTCCAGGACATCGTTTGCTTGCGCGAGATTTTGTTTCGGAAATTCATTTTCCAACTGGAATACGGCGATATGCTGGGGGCCGACGCCACCATGGAAAAATTTACTGCGATCAATCAGGTGGTCTTGCAGACCCCGGGTGGGCAGGTTGATGCCGTGGAGTCTGATCCCAAGCAAAAGATCGATGCAATCCTGGATATTACAAAAATCAATCGAATCATGTCTTTGGGTGGGCATTGCGATATTGCCAATTATATGAAGAAAAAAGGCATTACGACCTATTCTCTGTTTGACTGGGTGATGTCGCCCTATGAATCGGTCATTAAAATCGTGTCCGAGGACGGTGCGCGCCTACTGAATAACCCCTTGATCGATAAATCGAAGCGCGTGACCGGCTATCCGGTGTGTACCGATTACAACATCGTTTGCCTGCACGATTTTCCTCGGGACGCGAATGGTTCTCCCCTAGTCAATGACGGAACCGTTCGCAAGGCCAAAGCGATCTTGAAATACAAATTATCCACGATGAAACAATATTGCGCTGAAGGCGGCGCTATCTTGTTCTTGCGCTGGATGTTGTCCGACAGCATCATCTACCAAGAGTACGGCGATCACGATATCGCTGTGGGCAGGATCAATGCCTTGGCCGAAGTCATCGAGGAGAAATTTGAAATCAAGGATTTCACGGTGATCGTGTTTTATGGCGGCGGCGATTTTCCTCAGCTGAAACAAGCCGAGGGCTTGGATAAACGGTTGATCCTGGTAGACGTCAATGACGGTTTCGACTATCAAGTCCTGATCGATTATTATGTGGAAACGCATAAGGACAAGGTTGGAAATCCCGAAGCGCCGGATGAAGCGACAATGGATCTGGGCGAAGGAAAATATAGACTGTTCGAGTACTATCGGAATCCGCCCCTCAATTTTGAGATCATTTCGGACGCTCTGGTGGCGGGGCTGATTCAAGAATGGAACCTGCAACGCGTTGTCGCGGCCTTTTTCCGCAAATGGCTGGACCGCCATGGCGATGACCAACCGCAAGCGAAGATGGCCTATTATCAAATGGGATCGGCCTACATGGCCGCGCACGATTTTGAAGAGGCGGCGCAAACGTTTCTCAAAGGTCTGGAGCTTTCGCTCCATGCCCCATAAGGTTTTTCCAGGTGAGCAATGACCCGATACACGCATGTTTTGGGAAACAGGACCTATGAGTTTCAAGATCTGAAATCGGTCTTGGCGTGCGCTTCGTCGCGCCGGTCCGGGGACGAGTTGGCTGGGATCGCCGCCGCCAGCGATCAACAGCGCATCGCCGCCCGTCTGGTTTTGGCCGATCTGCCGCTGACGGTCTTTTTGAACGACGCACTCATTCCTTACGAAACCGACGATGTCACGCGGCTGATCCTGGACAGCCATGACCGCGCAGCCTTCGCGCCCATCGCCGCTTTCACGGTGGGAGATTTGCGCGACTGGCTGCTGTCCTATGAGGCGGATGTGTCTGCTTTGTCGCGGTTGGCAGCCGGGTTGACGCCCGAAATGGTAGCGGGGGTCAGCAAGATCATGCGCAATCAGGATTTGATCAATGTCGCCTCCAAATGCCGGGTGGTTACGGCCTTTCGCTCGACCATCGGATTGGCGGGGCGATTGTCCTGCCGGTTGCAGCCCAATCATCCCACCGACGACCCGGTCGGTATCCTGGCCTCGGCTTTGGATGGGTTGCGTTTCGGCATCGGCGACGCGGTGATCGGCATCAATCCCGCCAGCGACAGCGTTAGCGATTGCGTCCGCTTGCTGCACATGCTGGACGGGCTGTGTCGGCGTTTCGACATCCCGACCCAATCGTGCGTGTTGGCCCATGTCACTACCTCTTTGACGGCCATCGAGCAGGGCGCACCGGTGGATTTGGTGTTTCAGTCCATCGCGGGCAGTCAGGCTGCCAATGACGGCTTCGGCGTCTCGCTGGCTATGTTGACCGAGGCGCATCAGGCGGCCCAAAGCCTAAAACGCGGCACGGTCGGGCAGAACGTGATGTATTTTGAAACCGGGCAGGGCAGCGCTTTGTCGGCGGACGCCCATCACGGCGTCGATCAGCAAACCATGGAGGCGCGGGCCTATGCGGTGGCGCGGGCCTTCGATCCCTTGCTGGTCAATTCGGTGGTGGGCTTTATCGGCCCTGAATATCTGTACGATGCCAAGCAAATCATCCGCGCCGGACTCGAGGATCATTTCTGCGGCAAGCTGTTGGGCCTGCCCATGGGGGTGGACGTCTGCTACACCAACCACGCCGAGGCCGATCAGGACGATATGGACACCCTGATGACGGTGCTGGGCGTAGCCGGGGTCAACTTCTTGATCGCCGTTCCCGGCGCCGACGACGTGATGCTCAATTACCAAAGCTTGGCCTATCACGACGTGTTGGGATTGCGCCATCAACTGGGATTGAAACCGGCGCCGGAATTCGAGGTCTGGTTGGATAAAATGGGCATGCTGGATCGGCAGGGCCGGTTGCCACCGTTATCGGATTCCAGCGCTCCCATGCGGCTTTTGATGGGGGGGCAGCCTTGACCAGTCCCAGCTCCTGGGATCGCTTTCGCACAGTGACCCGCGCCCGCATCGGTTTGGAGCGAAGCGGCGATTCCCTTGCCACCAAGGATCTGCTGGAGTTTCAAGTGGCCCATGCTGCGGCCCGCGACGCCGTTCATGGCTGCGTGGATTTTGATGTCCTGGAAACGGCGCTAACCCCTTTGGGGCCGGTGGTTCGGGTTCACAACACCGCCAGCGACCGAACCGCCTATCTGCGTCGTCCAGATTTGGGGCGTCGATTGGACGAGCCCAGCCGGATTGGATTGGCCGCCCATGCCAGTCCAGTCAGTTGGGATGTGGTGTTTGTCATCGCCGATGGATTGTCGGCGGTGGCGGTCAACGACCACGCCGTCCCGTTTCTGTGCGCCTGTCTGCCTTTGCTGAGCGGGTGGAGCCGTGCACCGTTCGTGCTGGCCGAACAGGGGCGGGTGGCGCTGGTCGATGAAATCGGCGCGATCCTGAACGCCCGCCTAAGCGTCATCCTGATCGGGGAACGGCCCGGTTTGTCAGTGGCCAATTCCCTGGGGCTCTATTTGACTTGGGGACCCAAGCTGGGGCGCAAGGATGCGGAACGCAATTGCATTTCCAACATTCACGCCGACGGTTTGTCCTATGATCAGGCTGCCGCCAAACTGGTCTGGCTGTTGACCCAATCGGCTGGGCTTGGGTTAAGCGGTGTTGCGCTGAAAGACAATTCCGGACCGCCGGAATTGCCCAAGCCGGTCAGGACCGAGATCGCTTAAACTTCGTTGGTCAATTCCTGAACCACCTCGAACCCCTCGAACACCGGCGGTCCCAGATACAAACCGGCTGACCGTGCCGAGCCGCCATGGGAGCGGCGAAAGGCCTCGGACTGTGTCCAGTCATCGAAATGCTGACGGGTTTCCCACACGGTATGCGAGGCGAACAAAGTGAACTCCGGGGTTGAAGCGCCGCGCAGCAGGTGAAAGGCGACGAAGCCCGCCATACCGGGAAGGTTGGTTTCGCGCTCACGCCAGATTTGTTCGAATTCCGCCTCCCGTCCCACGGCGATGCGAAACCGGTTCATTGCGATAAAGGCCATGGAACACCCTTTCAACTTTCAATAAAAAAGCCCCACCGAGATCGGAGGGGCTTTTCGCTTTGGTCCGAACCTCACCCTCTTCGGCGCGCCGCTTTGAAGAAAAGCGGGTCCGTCAAGAATGCGGTTCAAGAAACCTTGGGCAGACTACAGGGCCTTCAGATTGACGGCCGAGGTCTTGCCCTTCTTGGGGTCGGTTTCTTCTTCGTAAGAAATCTTCTGGCCGTCGTTCAGGCCGTTCAGACCAGCGCGTTCAACCGCGGAGATGTGAACGAACACGTCGGTGCCGCCGTTATCGGGGGCAATGAATCCGAAACCCTTGGTCTGATTGAACCATTTGACTGTACCGTTAGGCATATGATGTCTCCAAAATTAAAAAACACGGCACTCCATAGTACCGTGCATCAAAGTGCCGAGCGGTATTGTGTTCCAATCTAGGCATGATCGATTTGGTCTTTGTAAAGGGTTTCGTCGTAAATTACAACAACGACGAGCAGGCTGGCTGTCGATTGTTCCAAGACTGAGGGGGGTGGACCTTTCGTAAGGGTATTGGGGCCCTTGAAAAAATTGGCAAACAACCGGTTTAAGGCGCTGTCGAAGGTGATATTCCGTTAAGCACGAATTTAGACCTATAATGATTTGTGTCCGCGAGGGGTTTTTTAAAAGTATGTTTAGTTCGTCCTTCCTTGAAACGCTGCTTCTCACCGTATCCGAAGGCGTCGTCGTTTATGATGAGAATGGCAAAATAATTTTCTGCAATGACGCCGGGCGCGACATGTTGGGGATGGACGAAAACAAGCTTCTCGGCAAACGTCCGGGCGGTCTTGATTTTGGCACTATCCGCGAGGACGGTTCGCTGTTTCCCACCCATGACCACCCCATTTCGGTGACGCTTCGCACTGGACAACCGTGCCGGAACGTCGTTATGGGACTGGTGCATAATCCCAGTCGTCCTTGCCTTTGGATCAGTATCAATACCGGCATCATTCCGGGGCACAAGTCGCAGGCGTTCGCGGTGTTCACGGATATCACGCCGCATATCGAAGCCAAGCGGTATTTGCAGGATTCGAAAAGACTTCTGCGCATCGTGATGCGGTCCATTCCCGATCCCGTTTGGCTTAAAAATCCCGATGGCGTCTACTTGTCGTGCAACCAAGAATTCGAACGTCTGTTCAATGTCAAGGAAGCGGACCTCCTGGGCAAGACCGATTACGATTTCATCGATCGGGAACTGGCCGATTTTTTTCGTAAAAGTGATCGTGAGGCCATAGAGTCGGGGAAGCCTCAGGTCAGGGAAGCCTTGGTGCCTTATCCGTGTGATGGTCGACTGGTTCGGATGGAGACCATCAAAACCCCGGTTTGGTCGGAACGCGGCGATTTAATCGGTGTTTTGGGCATAGCGCGCAATGTGACCGATCGTTCGGAGCTGGTGGACGAGCTTGATAAGCTCGTGAAGCAGTCGCTTAGCTTGCAAGACCGCATTCCCATAGGCTTGTCCATTTTCGATTTCAATCGATGTTGCGTCGAGGCCAATGAAGCGTTTCTGGCGATTTTCGGCATGGGTAAAGACGACATCATGGGACAGTCATCGCGGCTTCTATACCGGGATGAGGAAACCTACGAATCCGTGGGTGCGGCCTTATGGCCGATTATCACCGCTGGCGGAATTTATCGCGCCGACGTGGAAATGCGCCACGCCGACGGCACGGATATCCTGGTTCGGCAGATGGCCCGATTGCTGCATCCAAACGATCCCAAACAAGGGGTGATTTTGACCCTCCAGGACGTTACCAACGGTTAGTGCATAAAGGCTTCGACGCAGAGCAGCGACAGGGCCAAGATCCAAGCGGATTCAACCACCATCAGGGCGATTGGCTTCCACCCCACCTCCAGGATGTTCTTGAACGAGGTCTTCATGCCCAATCCGGCGATGGCGGTCACCAAGCTCCAGCGCGACGCGTCGTTGGCAAAGTCGATGGCGAATTGAGGCAGCAACCCCGCGCTGTTAATGCCGACCAAAACGGCGAAGGCGGCCAGGAACCAGGGCAGCAGCGGGCCGCGCTTGCGGTCGAGAGCGGACGCATTGCGTTGCGCCAAGATGGTGAAGGTCAGAACCACCGGCAGCAGCATGGCGACGCGCAGCAATTTGACATAGGTGGCGACGTCGCCGGTTTGCGGCGAGATCATGTAGCCGGCGCCGACCACTTGGGCGACATCGTGAATGGTGCCGCCCAGAAACACGCCCGCCTGGACATTGTCCAAATGCAGGCTGGTGGCGATGATCGGGTAGACGATCATGGCGATGGTGGACAAGGCGGTGACAGACACCACGGTCAGAATGGTGTCGCGCTCGCTGTCCTTGTGGGTGGGCAGCACCGACGCCACGGCCAAGGCCGCCGACGCGCCGCAAATGGCCACTGCTGCGGCGGTCAAGGTCCCGAACAAGCGAGTTTGGCCAAACCATCGGGAAAAAAAGATGCCGAAAACAATCGTGGTGGCCACGCCCGCCACCACCATCAACACCGGGGCCAGACCC
>CAIYCT010000043.1 GCA_903924765.1 uncultured Rhodospirillaceae bacterium
GTCGGGTGTCTCGGCGGTGAAAATCTCGCCTTCGGACACGTCGAATATCCGGCTGACCACCGGCGCGGGCACGCCCGAGGATTCGCCTGCGACGCGCGAGAAAGGTTGCGAGGTCTTGACCTCAATCCCCGGTCCCTTGGCGATGCTGGCAAGCGCCGCGCCTTTTAACTGCTCCGCCAGGGCTTCATTCTTGCTCTTGGCCAATTGATGGCGCTGGGCGCTGATCCAACCGAAAGCGGCCTCGGCCTTGACTTGGGCCAAGGGGCGGGGCGCGGGTTGGGTTACGCCATCGACCCGGATCAGAAAATAGCCATCCTGGCCGTTTTCGGCCATCTGGCTTTCCGAGCCTTGGTCTGTGTGAAAGGCGATGGTCAGGAAGGACGGGTCCTTGGGCAGCGTATCGATATGCTTGCCGTTGGGCGCTTGTCCCTTGGCATCGACGGCGTCGAACGAGTTCACCGTCAACGAGAAACGCCGGGCCGCTTCTTCGATCGATGCGCCGCCACCCAGGGCATCTTCCACCTTGTTGGACAATTCCGCCAGCATTTCAATGGTCTTGTCGTGACGGATGGTTTCAATCAGTTGCGGCTTGACCTGATCCTGGGATTTGGTTTGGCCGGGAATCACCTGATAAACCTTGATCACGTGCCAGCCCAGATCGGATTTGACCGGGCCGACGGTGACGCCCGCATTGGTCTGAAACACCGAGTCTTGCAGTTCCGATGGCAATTCGTTTTTGTCCACGGTGCCCAGATCGATGATCTTGGCGTCCAAGCTTTTGGCGATCACCGCCAAGTCGCGGCCCTGTTTGACCATTTCCTCGGCCTTGTCGGCCTTGGTCTCGTCAGCCAGCAGGATTTGGCTGGCTTGGCGCTTTTCCGGAACATTGTATTCGGCCTGATGCTGCTCGTAAGCCTTAACCAAATCCTCGTCGGTGACCTGAATGTCGCCCGCCACATCGGCCGGGCGCAACCGCAACACGGTCAGGGCGCGGTATTCGGGGGCCATGAATTTTTCGGTGTTGGCTTTGTAATAGGTCTCCAGTTCTTCCGCGCTGGGGGCGGCGGGGGTGGGGACGGCGCTGTCGGAAACCTGGACGATCTCAGCCACCCGTTCCTCAAACCGCCGCCTGACCAGCGGATCGACCAGAATCATCGGAGCGTTGACGCCGCCGACCAAAGCCTGGGCCAATTGATTGCGCGCCTGTTCGGCACGGGCGATTTTCAAGAATCCCATCTCGGTCATACCCATGCGGGTCAATGCCGCCCGCAGGCGTTCACGGTCGACCACCCCTTGCTCGTTTTTCAGGTTGGGATCGTTGATCACCGATTTTAAAATGGTGTCGTCCGAGACCGCCAATCCCAATTTCTTGGTGGCGTTGTCCACCAACAGACGGGTTTTGATGGTGTCGATGGTCTGATCCAGATAGCCGATCTTGCGTGCCAGTTCCTCGGTCAAGCGGCCCTGGAATTGGGCTTGCTGCCGGTCGATCTCGCGTTTGAACTCCACTTCCACTTCGTTGGCGGCCACATCGACCCCGCCCACTGAAATGGCCGGACCGGTTCCCATGGCGTTGCGGCGGACGAAATCGCCGACGCCCCAAGCGACGAAGCTGAGCGCCAGCAAGGCGAACAATAGTTTGACGACCCAAGTTTTAGCGGCGCTGCGGAAGGTGTGAAGCATGGAAATCCAAAAAAGACGGAGGTGCAAAAAGATCGCGCATCATAAGGGGGGCCATTGGGGTGGGCAACAGTGGATTTGCGGTCACGGAAATGATAAGCCCTAAAAAAAGAGGCTAATGGTTGGGAGTGGTTATGAGTCAAAGAAGACGCTTTATCGCTGGTAATTGGAAAATGAACGGTTTGGCGGCGGAAGGACGGGATTTGATTCATGGAATCACCCGGTGGCTGGACCAAAGCGGCAAGGGTGCGACCGAAGTGGTGGTTTGTCCTCCTTTCACGTTTCTGACCGAGGCGGCGCGTTTGGCCAATGGTGCGGCATTGGCCGTGGGCGGTCAGGATTGCCACGCTGA
>CAIYCT010000044.1 GCA_903924765.1 uncultured Rhodospirillaceae bacterium
GGGCCGCTCTCACCCCGGAGGCGTCAGCGATGCCTCCGGCGGCGACAACCGGCACTTTTACGGCTTTGGCGATTTGGGGCAGCAACGCCAAAGTCCCCATTTGTGTGGTCAGATCTCCGGTCAGGAACATGCCGCGATGTCCACCCGCCTCGACACCCTGGGCGATGACGGCATCGACGCCGTGACGCTCCAACCACAGGGCCTCTTCGACGGTGGTCGCCGAAGATAGGATCTTACAGCCCCAGTCGCGAACGTGGTTCAGCAAGTTATGGGAAGGTAAGCCGAAATGGAAGCTTACGACCGCAGGCTTGAAAGGGGCCACGATTTTTGCAATTTCCGCGCTGAACGGCGCGCGGCCAGGCCCCTCTTGGATTGAGGCTGGATCGATGCCGAATTCGTCAAAATAGGGTGCCAGGGCCGCCAGCCATTGCGTTTTGCGTTTTGCGTCTGGGGCGGGCGGCGTATGGCAGAAGAAGTTGACGTTGAACGGCAATCCAGTGGCGCTGAGCGTTTCTAATTCTTGGTGCAAGGCCTGTTCTGTCAACATGGCGCAGGGAAGGGAACCCAGGCCGCCCGCTTGTGAAACGGCAATGGCCAAGGCGCTGTCTTGAACGCCCGCCATGGGGGCTTGGATGATCGGTAAGCCGATGCCGAAAGCGGCGTGGAGACTCATGCGCGTTCCTCCTTGTGGTCAGAACAGTCTGCCCGATTTTCCGTTTTCATGTCCAACGCAATAGACACTGCGTTCTTGAAGTTTTTGGTGTTTCGTTGGGGCAAGACTGGGGTAGAGTGCCCGCAATTACCAGCTGTGCGAATGTAGTTTGGGGGAAACGTGGATCAAGCACTCGTCAATAAGAAGATGATTTTTACGATCACTCCGGGTCGAAGCGGAACGAAGTATTTGGCTGAATTGTTGGCAAGCGTTCCTGGGGTCAGTTCGTTTCACGAACCGGTGCCCTATCACGCTCAGATTGTCCGTTTGCTTCAGACCCAACCTCATACGGCGTACTCTTATCTGCACGAGTACAAGTTTCCCGCCATCAATCACGCTCCGGGTCAGGTTTATGCTGAAACGTCGCACACGACCTGCAAAGGGTTCATCGAGCCCTTGATCAATATTGGTTTAAGACCGGCGTGGATTGTGCTGCGCCGTCCGCCGCGACAGGTGGCTTGGAGTCTTACTGTCCGCAATGCCATTCCCGCGCGGACAACCGCCGGAGTGCAGGACCTTCTTGAGCCCCGCGATAAGTGGGTGACACCGCTGTTGGAGTGGGAATCCGCATCCAACTATCAGCTTTGCTACTGGTACGCTTTGGAGATCGAGCGACGTCAACTGGCTTATACGGATTTGGCGCAAAAGTTGGGTATGAGTGTGGTGGACATCACCTGCCGCGAATTGAACGATTGGACCGCCTATGCGCGGATGTTGACCGCCTTGAACCTGCACATTGCGGACGACGCCCAATCCGTTCACGCTCAAATCAGTTCCAAAATCCATAATGGAACCGAGAATCCTCCTGCGTTTCCGGACGAGTTGAAAGAGGAGGAAGAAACCGTATGGACCTCAGTCGGTCACTATCATCCGCTATTGCGGGTGATGATCAATGCCCGTTACGAAAAAGAATCCTAAGGATTATGCTCTATTCTTAGAGAGCGATAACCGAAAGGGAACCATAGTCGAGGAGACAAAGCCCTGTTTTTGGTAAAAGCGATGGGCGACTTGATTGTCGCCATCGGTCAACAAGGTGACGCGCCGGCAGCCCTGGGAGCGGGCGAAGGATAAAGCGTGATCCAACAGCTGTCCGCCCACGCCTTGTCCTCGGACCTGGGGGGCGACCACCATGTCCTCCAACCAAGCCACGGGCGCGCCTAGTGCGGTCGAAACGGTGTACAGCAGGCTGACCATGCCTATTACCCGTCCGTCTGCGCGAGCCGTAAGAATGTGGCCGATGTGAGCATCGGCCAAGATCGCTGCGACTCCCCGCATCTGTGCGTCCCGGTCCGGTATGAATTCGGCCTCTTGGGCGAACAGAATGCCAATCAAGTCGCACAAGTCGGAACAATCGGCCAAGGTGGCGACGTCAAAGGATAAATCGGTGAAGTGTGTCATGGATGCGCCGCCGGGTCGGAATCGAGAATGGGCAGTATGCCCCCCAACAATGCCGGGTCAACGACTACAATGGTGCCGTGGACGGAAAATTAACGGATGGGCGTTACTGTTATGGAACAGTTCTTCAACGTCCGAGGTTGTGATGTCCAAGTTGATCACGTTCCTGAAAGAGATGAGCAATCTGCGCACGCGCAAAGCCAAGGCGATGTCGCGCAAGCCGAAATGCACCGGCGAAGACATTGTGCTGCGGCTGCCCAGTGGAATCGCGTTGAGAATGCCGCCGGGATCGGTGTTGCGGACCAAATCCGGGCAGTAGAGCTTTTACGTCACTTCCGCCAGTTTATTCTCGCTGTGGATATGGTCGATGAAGGCCCTCAGCTTGGGCAGAACTTGCGCGCGTTTGGGGAAATAAAGGTAAAAGCCGGTGCTGATCCAGGCGAATGACTCTAAAACGATTTCCAATTGCCCAAGGCGGACTTTGTCGGCGATGGCGTTTTCAGTGGTATAGACGATGCCGGCTCCGCTAACCGCCGCATCCAGCATCAACAACGTATCGTTCAAGATCAGCGAACCTTTCACCTGCACCTGAAAGTGCTTGCCCTTATGGTCGAACTCCCATCGTTCATAGGGACCGTCCCGCAAGCGCGGTCGGATGCAATCATGATGGAGCAAGTCTTGGGGGTGCTGTGGGCGCCCCATTTTGTCCAGATAAGCGGGTGACGCGGCGGTGACGAAGCGCACGGGGCCAAACAACTTGATGGCCACCACATCCTTGGCCAAAATGTCCGATAGGCGAATGCCCGCGTCAAAGCCGTTTCCGATTACGTCCGATTGCTGGTCTTCGAAAAACAATTCAACTGTAATCTCGGGATATTTCTTGGTGAAGCTGGCAACCAGCGGGGCCACATAGTAAGGGTAAATCTGCCGGGTCAAATTGATCCGCAACAGACCCGTCGGTTTGGCGGCATAGGTGCCCACATTTTCCAACGCTGACAGGATTTGATCCAGCGCCGGTCCGGCCTGGGCGAGAAAGCTTTCGCCCGCTTCCGTCAGGCTGGCGCTGCGGGTGGTTCGGCTGAGCAAGGCCACGCCCAGTCGCTGTTCCAGCTGTTTGATGGTTTGGCTGACCGCCGACGGTGAAACACCCAGACTCTTGGCCGCTTGCGTAAAATTGCGGGTGTCGGCGACCCGTTTCAGGGCCAGCAGTCCGTTCAATTGATCCTGATACATTGTGAAGCCAGCCTTACCAGTACATGAAGAAATATGCGGGTTTTCTTAAAAATAATCCAGAGTAAGATCGCGGCCATGAATGGCGCAGGTCAGGCGAAGAAATAAATGCGGATGCGTAAATTGGGAACCAGCGATTTGGAAGTCTCGGCGCTCGGCTTGGGCTGCATGGGCATGAGCTTTTCCTACGGCCCTCCCAAGGACAAGGCCGAGATGTCGGTGCTGCTGCACGCTGCGTTCGAGCGTGGCATCACCTTCTTTGACACGGCGGAAGTCTATGGACCTTACCTCAACGAGGAACTTGTGGGGGAAGCTCTGGCTCCCTACCGGGGAAAAGTGACCATCGCCACTAAATTCGGTTTCGATCTTAGCCCTGGACGCGATCCGCGCGGAATGACGGGCGCGCCGGGTTTGAACAGCAAACCCGAAAACATCAAGGCGGCGATCGAAGGATCGCTGAAGCGGCTTCAGGTAGAGGTTATCGATTTGCTTTATCAGCATCGCGTCGATCCGGCCGTTCCCATCGAGGACGTTGCGGGCGCGGTGAAGGATTTGATCGCAGCCGGCAAGGTCAAGCATTTCGGATTGTCGGAAGCTGGCGCGCAAACCATCCGCCGGGCGCACGCCGTTCAACCGCTGACCGCTCTGCAAAGCGAATATTCCCTGTGGACCCGTAAACCGGAGCAGGAAATCATCCCGACCCTTGAAGAACTGGGGATCGGATTCGTGGCGTATAGTCCGCTGGGTAAAGGGTTCCTGACTGGCAAAATGGACGAAACCACCACGTTCGAAAGTACGGATTTCAGAAGTTCGCTGCCCAGATTTGCCCCCGAAGCGTTGAAGGCCAACCAGTCTTTGATCGCACTGCTGGATCAAATTGCGGGGCACTACAAGGCGACGCCGGCTCAGATCGCGTTGGCGTGGCTGCTGGCGCAGAAGCCGTGGATTGTGCCGATCCCCGGCACGACCAAGCTGTCGCGCTTGGAGGAAAATATCGGGTCTGTCGCCATCGAGCTTACGGCGGAGGATCTTGGCAAGATCGATTCCGCAGCCCAGCTCATTACGGTGCAAGGTGCCCGTTACCCCGAAAAGCTGGAACAAATGACCGGTCTTTAGACACTGACGATAGGAGAGATAAATGACGAAGCATGTCCATGGCTACGCGGCCCACTCGGCAACCAGCGAGTTGGTTCCTTTCACCTTCGAACGCCGCGATCCCAATCCCACCGATGTGGTGATCGATATTTTATATTGCGGCATTTGCCATTCCGACATCCACTCGGCTCGCAATGAGTGGGGCTGGACCCAGTATCCGTTTGTTCCGGGCCATGAAATCGTCGGTCGGGTGATCGCCGTCGGGACTCAGGTGGTGAAGTATAAGGTCGGCGATTTGGTTGGCGTCGGGTGTTTGGTCGACAGCTGTCGGCATTGCCACCCGTGCGAAGAAGGGCTGGAGCAATATTGCGAGAACGGCTTCACCGGCACCTATGGCAACGAGGATAAAATCGGCGGCACTCCGCACAAAATGACCTTGGGGGGCTATTCGGACACCATCACGGTCGAGGAGCGTTTTGTCCTTCGCATTCCAAGCACTCTTGACCCGGCGGCGACGGCGCCGTTGCTGTGCACGGGCATCACCACCTATTCGCCGCTCAAGCACTGGAAAGTTGGACCGGGGAAGAAAGTGGGCATCATAGGCTTGGGAGGGTTGGGGCATATGGGCGTGAAATTCGCTCACGCCATGGGCGCGCATGTGGTGATGATCACCACCTCACCCGAGAAAGGCGAGGATGCCAGGAAGTTGGGCGCGGACGAAGTGCTGCTGTCGAAAGACCCACAAGCCATGAAGGCGGCGCAAAGCAGTTTCGATTTTCTGCTCAACACCATTCCCGTCGGTCACGATGTGGACCCCTATATGGAGCTATTGACGCTTGATGGGACCATGGTGGTGGTGGGCGCGGTCGAACCTTTGACCAAGGTCAGCGGCATCCCCTTTATCTTCCGCAGGCGCACCATGGCTGGTTCACTGATCGGCGGCATCCCGGAAACCCAGGAAATGCTGGATTTCTGCGGTGAGCACAACATCACCTGCGACATCGAAACCATCGCTATGAAAGATGTGAATCAAGCTTATGACCGCACCGTCAAGGGCGATGTGAAATATCGCTTCGTCATCGACATGGCGTCGCTTTAAAATAAGTTCCGAAAGGATCGGAACTTGTTCGGCCGCCATTGCGGCGGCGGTCCCTAGCTTGCTGACCGCGAAGCGTGTCAAGGGCGCGGAAGCGTCCGCCCGGCGAGGGCGGAAAAGACTAGTCCTGTTGCGGTTCCAACTTGGCTTCAAGAGCTGTGAGCCGTTGCAGGATTTGGTTTAAGATGGCGCGCATTTCTAGGGTCATGTCGCTGTGGTTGTGCAGTTCCAGCATGAGCTGGGCCAAACCCATTTCAATGCTGGCATTGATGTCCTCCCGTTCGACCATGCCGAGCCTCCATACTTAAGTTGTGCGCTCCTTCTGCAGAGCACATTTTTTTAGCGTGGATTTAAAAACGCGATCTTTTTTGAGGACTGCCTCACGGCGCAGAGCGTCGCCGTGGGGCATCGGTCCCTCGACATGGATGATCCGCCACGGTCCGCGGCCGCGGGTAAATTTGGCGCCTGTCCCGGCATTGTGCTGATTAAGCCGCGCCTCGATGTTGATGGCGATGCCCGTATAGGCGATTCCGGCGCCATTCATCAGCACATAAACATGCCAGTTTAGGGCTTCGTCATCGGCTACCATTCCGGTGCCGTTGAGACGTCCTTGTTCTGCATGTCCGACATGGGAATGGTGCAGGCCAGAGAGCGGACGGACTGGACATAAACCAAGCAGGATTTGCACGAGGCCATCAGACATCCGTACCGAACGGTTGGAATATTTAGGACATCGCGCAGATATACCGCCAAGGGCATGGACGGTTCGCCATCAAAAGTCTGAGCTTGTCCGTTTACCGTTAAGCGGATCACCGTCACCTGCTTTTCTTAAGGATTTTTGGACTTGATGGCATCGATGCGTTTGCGAAACGCCGCCGCTTCTTGGCCGCGATGGGTGCTGTCACAAATCCAGGCCAGCTTATCCAACGGCGCAATCAAGTCCGGGTGGTTTGGCCCTTGTTGTTTTTCTAGGATGGTCACGCTTTTCAACAGACCCGGTTCGGCTTCGACAAAACGACCGGACTCCATCAATACCAGCGCCAAATGATCAATGACCTTTACGCTTTCAAGCGAATCCGGGCCGACTCTGTCGCGCAGAACCGACAGGCTGTGCCGGTACATGGGTTCGGCTTTGCCATTGCGGCCCATGGCATGGAAAATATCGGCCAGGGCCAAATATTGCCGGGCTTCCTCGATGGTATTGGGATCGGGGTGCAGTTGTTCCCGAATTGAGAGGGCTTGCATGAACAAACGGGTGCTGGCCGTCCGATCCTGGGCGGCAACGCCCTGAGCATAAAGGCAGTCGGCCTCTTGCTCGTCCTTGGAGTCGGGGCACGCGGTAGATTGGGCATGCGCCGGTGGTGCCTGAACAAGCAGAAGGGATAGGAATGCGGCGATGCGAATCAATGCGGATGACATAAGGGAAACGATGCCCGATCGCCCAGCGCCTGTCCAATGCAATCACTCATAGGAAGAAGAAGCTAATCAGCCGTGCGCATTTGGATGGGAATGTGCTATTGTAATCAATAGGGGGGAATGAAAGTAGGTAAATCATGACTGAAACAATCCGTTCCCTTGACGATGCCCTGGATGAACGGGGACGAAACGACCTTATCCCTCATCGTAAATTGATGGCAATCGCCCAGCGCGCTTGGCAGATGATGCCCCTTGCCGAGCGGGCGAGCAAACAGGCCATCGAACGGTGGCGGGCCGCTATTTACTTGGCATGCAAACA
>CAIYCT010000045.1 GCA_903924765.1 uncultured Rhodospirillaceae bacterium
AGTTCTCCACTTACGCCACTTGGTGGATCCGCCAAGCCATCACCCGCTCCATCGCCGATCAGGCTCGCACCATCCGCATTCCCGTGCACATGATCGAGACCATCAACAAGCTGGTGCGCACCTCGCGTCAAATGCTGCACGAAATCGGTCGCGAACCCACGCCCGAGGAACTGGCTGAGAAACTGTCCATGCCGCTGGAAAAAGTGCGCAAGGTGCTGAAGATCGCCAAGGAACCCATCAGCCTGGAAACCCCCATCGGCGACGAAGAAGATTCCCATTTGGGCGACTTCATCGAGGACAAGAACGCCGTCCTGCCGCTGGACGCCGCCATTCAGGCCAACTTGCGCGAAACCACTACCCGCGTGTTGGCGTCGTTGACGCCGCGTGAGGAACGGGTGCTGCGCATGCGCTTCGGCATCGGCATGAACACCGACCATACCTTGGAAGAAGTCGGCCAGCAGTTCAGCGTCACCCGCGAACGCATCCGCCAAATCGAAGCCAAGGCTCTGCGCAAATTGAAGCACCCGTCACGCTCGCGCAAGCTGCGCAGCTTCTTGGATACGTAATTTCATTATTTTTCTTTCGTCGTCATTGCCGGGTCCGTGGCTTCGCCAACATTTAGAACGTTGCATATGGAACATGCCCGGCAATCCATCGGTGATTGCACCTTGTAGACGAAAATGGTATGGACCCCCGGATCAAGTCCGGGGGTGACGTTTGTTGAGAGAGTTTTTCTCGGTGGGGCCTGTAGCTCAATTGGTTAGAGCCGGCCGCTCATAACGGCTTGGTTGGGGGTTCGAGTCCCTCCGGGCCCACCAATCTCTTCACTGCAAACTGTCGAAGACGCTCAATCGACGCTTTCAAGATCCAGCGTGTCGAGATGGTCCAACACGGCCATCCCGGCCTCTAGTTGCGCCATATGATCATGGAAAGCTTGAAGCCATTGGTGCAGTAATTTCGACATATCGTCCTCACATTTCCCGATTTTTTTATCCGCCTCATTAGGAAGCGTCATAAATCATTCATAATATATGGGGACGCCTGCGGCGTTGTTAAGGGGGATGCCTATAGACTGGCCTCGTCCATGCGCATCACCGTTGCTGCGCCGTCGGTGGCGGCGACGGCCAAGGCGTGGACGTGGGGCAAGATGTGCAGGCTGTAAAAGCGGGCGCTTTCAATCTTGGCTGTGTAGAATCCATCAGGATCCTCGCCAGACGCTAGGCGCACCCGCGACACGGTCACTGCTTTGGCCAACATGTGGCCACCGACCAAAATCCCCATCATCTCCAGTGTGGGAACACCGGCGGCGGCGCTGATGCGGGGGTCCTGTCCGGCACTGTTAACCAGCCACGCCACCGTGGCGCGCGCCTTGGTCACACCCTCGGCCACGCCCAAGCCGATCACTGAATCGTCTCCGGTCAAGGATTTGGCCTGGGCTTCGATCTGGTCCAGAAACGCCCCGATCATCGCGCCTTTGTCTTTCAGGATCTTACGATTGATCAAATCGTTGGCCTGAATGGCGGTGGTGCCTTCGTAAATGGTGGTGATGCGGGCGTCGCGCAGATGTTGGGCCGCGCCGGTCTCTTCCACATAACCGACGCCGCCATGAACCTGCACCCCCAGCGAGGCCAAAGTCTGCCCCACTTCCGTGCACCAGCCCTTGGCGATGGGGGTCAACAACTCAACCATGGTTTGCGCGTTGGCGCGCTGGACCGGATCGGCAGACCCATGGGCCAAATCCACCGAGGCGGCGGCGGTGTAATGGATGGCGCGCATGGCTTCGATCTGGCAGCGCATGGTCAACAGCATGCGGCGCACATCGGGATGATAGACGATGCCGGGATTTTTATCGCCAGTCCAACCTACGGGACGTCCCTGTACCCGCTCGCGAGCGTAGGACAAGGCCTGCTGATAGGCCCGTTCGGCGATGGCCAATCCTTGCAACCCCACTGCCAGACGAGCGTGATTCATCATGGCGAACATATATTCCACGCCGCGATGGGGCTCGCCCACCAAATAACCAACCGACCCGCCATGGTCGCCGAACGACAGAATGGCGGTTGGGCTGCCGTGAATGCCCAACTTATGTTCCAACGACACACAAGTCACATCGTTGGCGGCGCCGATTGCGCCGGACGCATCGACCAAAAATTTCGGCACGACGAACAGCGAAATGCCTTTAACGCCGGGCGGGCCGTCGGGTAGACGGGCCAGCACCAGATGGACGATGTTCTCGGCCATGTCATGGTCGCCATAGGTGATGAAAATCTTTTGGCCGGAGATGCGGCAATGATCGCCCTCGGGAACCGCTTTGGTCCGCACGGCGGCCAGATCGGACCCGGCCTGGGGCTCGGTCAAGTTCATGGTGCCGGTCCAGGTTCCCGCCACCATCTTGGGCAGGTACAGGGCTTTCAGCGCGTCGGAGCCATACAAGCGCACGGCGTTGACCGCCCCCTGAGTCAGCATGGGGCACAGGGTAAAGGCCATGTTGGCAGACTGCCACATTTCGTGTACGGCGGTATTCAGCACATTGGGCAATCCCATGCCGCCCCATTCGGTGGAAAACGGCAATCCGTTCCACCCGCCATCCACCAAAGCGGCCCAGGCCTCGCGCCAACCGGGAGCAGTATGGACCACACCGTTTTCCAACCGCGCCCCCACTTCGTCACCGACCCGGTTGAGCGGGGACAAAATCCCCTCGGCCATATGACCGGCTTCTTCCAGAATGCTGTCCACCAGATCGGCGGTGAATTCCTCGTTGCCCGGCAGAGCCGCGACGGCGTCTAGGCCAACCACGTGTTCCAAGGTGAATTTGATGTCGCGCAGCGGCGGAATGTAGTCGGTCATGGGGAGATATCCGTGTCGAGAAATTAAAGGGTATTTGCCATTTGCCGCAGAACGAATTTCTGCACTTTGCCGGTGGAGGTTTTGGGCAAATGGGCGAAGATGAATTTCTTCGGCACTTTAAAATGGGCCATATGTTCACGGCAATAGGCAATCAGATCGGCTTCGGTCAGAGTCTTGCCGTCCTTCAAGCAAACGAACGCGCACGGCGTCTCGCCCCATTTCTCGTCATGACGGGCAACCACCGCCACTTCCAGAATATCCGGATGTTTGAACAGCACGTCCTCGATCTCGATGCTGGAGATATTCTCGCCGCCCGAGATGATGATGTCCTTCGAACGATCTTTGATCTCCACATAGCCGTCGGGATGACAAACCGCCAAGTCGCCGGTATGGAACCAACCGCCGAGGAATGCCTCGTCGGTGGCGGCCGGGTTCTTCAGATAGCCCTTCATCACGTTGTTGCCGCGCATGAAGATCTCGCCCATGGTCTTGCCATCTTGCGGCACAGGCTTCAGGGTCAAGGAGTCGGCGACCATCACCGCTTCCAACATGGGCCCGCGCACGCCCTGGCGGGCCTTGAGCTGAGCTTTCTGGTCCATGGGCAGTTCGTCCCACTTGTCGTGCCACACACATTGCACGGTAGGGCCGTAACACTCGGTCAAGCCGTAGACATGGGTCACTTGCCAGCCCATGCCCTCAATTCCGGCGATCACCGCGGCGGGCGGCGACGCCCCGGCGGTCATGACCTTGACCGGATGCTCGATGCCGGTTTTCAACTCGGCGGGGGCGTTGTTGATCATGTTCAAGACGATGGGCGCGCCGCAAAAATTGGTTACTTTCTCGGCGCGGATGGCGGCCAGCAATTGTTCGACCCGCACATGGCGCAGACACACGCTGGTCCCCGCCACCAACGCCACCGTCCACGGAAAGCACCAACCATTGCAATGAAACATCGGCAAGGTCCACAGATAGACGGTCTTGTCGCCCAAGGTCCAGGACAGAGCATTGGATACCGCGTTCAAATAAGCGCCGCGATGGTGATAAACCACGCCCTTGGGATTGCCGGTGGTGCCGGAGGTGTAATTGAGCGCGATGGCCTGCCACTCATCCTTGGGCAATTCCCACGCGGACAGCTCCCTGGCCTCGTTTAGGAAGTCTTCGTAATTGGTCTCGCCCAGCAATTCGCCGCCGATGAATTGTGGGTCGTCGATATCGATGACCGGAATGGTCCGCCCCAGATCGGCCAATGCCTTCTTGATCACCGGCGAAAATTCGCGGTCGGTGATCAACAGCTTGGCTTCGCCGTGATTGAGGATAAAAGTCACCGCTTCCGCGTCCAAGCGGGTGTTGATGGCGTTCAGCACCGCACCGGCCAGCGGAACGCCAAAATGCGCCTCGAAGGTTTCCGGGGTGTTGGCTCCCATCATCGCAACCGTGTCGCCCAACCCGATGCCCCGTTGTTTAAGGGCGGCGGCCAGTTTGCGACAACGCGTGAAGGTCTCGGCCCAGCTGCGGCGAACAGTACCATGCACGATGGCCGTGCGATCCGGCCACACCGAGGCGGCGCGCTCCAAAAAGGTCAGCGGCGACAACGCGACGAAATTGGCCGAATTTTGGTCAAGCCCCAAGGCGTAAGGATTTTCTGACATCTCTTCCCCACATGAGTTTATTATTTCCATCACTTTGGCTCCGATTAGAAAAGCCGTCACGCGATAAATTTACATTGCCCCCTGCGTGGGTAGCATGCCCGCATTGCCTAAAGGCGTTTTAATCCCTATCTTCAAAATTATCGATAATTATGGCGAGGGTCCATACAGATGTCATCCGCACACCAGTCCGAACAGACGGAACCCAAAAAACTGCCATCCGGACGATTGTCGTTGCGCACCATCGCCATGCCCGCCGACTCCAACCCCATCGGCACCATTTTCGGCGGCTGGGTCTTGGCCCAAATGGATTTAGCCGGCGGCAACCATGCCTTTTTGCGGGCGCAAGGCCCCGTGACCACCGTCGCGGTGGAAGGCATGGAGTTTCATTTGCCGATTCATGTGGGCGACGAGGTCAGTTGCTATACCGAGATCGTCCGGATCGGAAATACATCCCTGTCGATCCGGGTCCAGGCTTGGGTCCGCCGCGGCTGCATTGAACCCTACCCCACGCTGGTGACCAGCGCTGTGTTCACGTTCGTCGCCCTCACGGCCGACCTCAAAAAGCGCCCGGTGCCCCCCGAAGTCCCAACGCTGGATTAAGATCAGGCCAAATCGAACAGCAAGAATTCGGCACCGGTGACGGCTGCGATGTCGATCCCAGCAACCTCTTCCAGCGAAACGCCGTCGCCGGTCTTGAGGTGGGCGCCATTGACCTCGATTTGCCCCGAAGCCACTTGTATCCAAGCGCCCCGTCCCGATGGCAATTCGTAATGAACCGAGGCTTTTTCATCCAGCAGACTGGCGAACAACCTGACGTCTTGATGGATGGTCAAAGCGTCTTGCGTTCCGATAGGACCGACGACCAGTCGCAGCACATTCTTTTTCTCGGCCTCGGGGATCGTCCGCTGATCGTAGGATGGCGGCAGATTGTCGCGATCGGGTAGAATCCAAATCTGCAATAAATGCAGCTCCTCGCTGGCCGAGGCGTTGAACTCGCTGTGGCGAATGCCCGACCCCGCCGTCATAACCTGGACATCGCCCCGGTGTGTCACCCCCGTGCCGCCAGAGGTGTCGCGATGGGCGACGCCGCCTTGGATCACATAGGTGATGATTTCCATGTCGCGATGGCCATGCATGGGGAAGCCAGCCCCGCCACGGATCACATCGTCGTTGATCACCCGCAAGCTGCGGTAGCCCATATGGGCGGGATCGTAATAATGGGCGAACGAGAACGAGTGATGGGATTCCAGCCAACCGTGATTGGCGTGTCCCCGTTCTTCGGACGGACGCAGCAAAACACTCATGACAGCCTCCTTCAGTTCTTGCGAACCGCTAACAAATCAAAGGTGACGGCGACGTTGAGCGCCACATATTGACCGGTGCTGTACTCGCCTTGACCGACACCGTAATCGGTGCGGATCAATTCCAGACGACCCTTGGCGTGGGCGGAATCGCCCGCTATATCCAGCGTGAACGGCAAGACCACATCTTTGCCGTGGCCGCGTATGGTCAAACTTCCCGCGGCTTCATAAGCATTGCCGCCTTTGGGTTGGAATGCTTTTGCTTCAAAGGTCGCCATGTGAAAATGCGACACATCGAACCAATCCGTCTGCGGCAGCGACAAATCCTTTTGCTTATCGCCGGTGGCGGCGCTGGTCATGTCGATGGCGATCACCGCATGACCGGCTTCCGGTTTAGCCGGGTCGAAATCGATCTTGGCGGTCCAGCGGCCGAACTTGCCTTCGAACGCCTCGCCCGACTGGCTGCCGACAAAACCCAGATGGCTTTTGCCGTCTTGCACAACCCACTCGGATGCGTGGGCCTGCGCGGGAACCAAAATCATCAAAGCCAACAAGAAGGGCAACATACGCCCCAACACGCCGTCGCGCAGGATAAAGTGATGGCGCAACGCCGCCCCCGCGTGAACCGCCAACAAAGCCACCATAACCATGGCCCCGGCAGAATGACCGTCCTCGAACACTTCATGCAGCAAGGCCTTATCGCCCAACTCTGTCAAGAACGTCATATGGGGCAATTCCACCAACCCAAACAGAACCGTGGGAAGGTTGAATTTCGAGGTGGACACAGCGGCCCATCCCAGCAGCGGCAGACCGATCAACAACCCGTACAAGCCCAGATGCGCGAGCAGAGCCAGGCGTTGTTCCCTGGCGGGCATGGACTCGGGCAAAGGCGGCGCGGCATGGACCAAGCGCCAACCCAACCGCAACGCGGTCAAGGCCAAAACAGTGATACCCACCGATTTGTGCCATTGATACAGGCTAAACTTCAATGCGGAGCCGGGCTCCAGGTCGGTCATTACCCAGCCGATGACGAACAAGCCCACCACCGCAACGGCGGTTAGCCAGTGCAGACTCATGGCGATGGTGTCGTAACGTTGAGTGGTAGACATGATATCCGGCTCCGCTAGTGTTAAGGTTATTGAACGCGATCGAATTCGGCGCTGATGGTCAGTTGAACATCGTCACCGACTTTGGGAACGTAAGTCAGAATGCCGAATTCAGACCGCTTGACGATGCCGGTGGCGTTGAAGCCGATCACATAGGCCTTGCTGATGGGATTGACGCCACCGCCGTTGAAGCTGGCATCCAAGGTCACCGGCTTGGTCACGCCGTGCAGGGTCAAGTCCCCAGTGATCTTGCCTGTGGTTTTCCCGGTCACGATGATCTTGGTGGCCTTGAAGGTCGCGGTCGGGAATTGGGCGGCATCGAAGAAGTCAGGTGACTTCAGGTGCGCGTCCAATTTGGGATTGGTGGTATCGATGCCGTCCAGATTAACGGTGACGTCCAGTGCGCTTTTGGCCGGGGCCTTGGCGTCGAAAGTCAGTTTGGCGTCGAAATCGGTGAACAGGCCGTAATAGGTCGAAAACCCAAAATGAGTGGTCGAGAAAATGATCTTGGCGTGGGTCTTATCCACGGTGAATTGACCGTCTTGAACTTGCGTCAAATCGACAGTCGGTCCGATTGAGGTTTGAGCCTGGGCAGGCGTCTGGACCATGACAGGAGTGGCGAGCAACAGGGCGGCAACTAGGGCTGTGGTGCGGTTCATGATGATCCTCGTGAAGTTGAAAAAGAATACCCGATGAGTGGGATCGACTCTACGCTTGAGTTACAGTAAACAACAATCCAGGATATTTTCACAAATATGTCCCAAATAAGGCAACAATCATGGATCGTCTTTCTGCCATCGAGGCCTTTGTCCGCGTCGCCGAAACCCATTCGTTTTCAGAAGGGGCGCGGCGGCTGAACAAATCCAAGTCGCTGATCAGCCGACAGGTCTCGGCGCTGGAAACAGAACTGGGCGTGCGTTTGTTTCAGCGCACCACCCGCTCCATCACCTTGACTGAAGCGGGACGTGGGTTCCTGGAACGCGCCATTCGCATTCTCGCCGATATCGAGGAAGCGACCCTGTCGGTCAGCCGCCTGCAAACCGCCCCGCGCGGCATGCTGCGGATCAACGCGCCCATGAGTTTCGGCTTTTTGCACTTGGCGCCTGCCTTGCCCGATTTCCTGGCCCGCTACCCCGAGATCGAGGTGGATATGGTCATGAACGACCGCATGGTCGATCTGATCGATGAAGGATTCGACGTGGCCGTTCGCATCGGCCGCATGACCGAATCCAGCCTGATCGCCCGCCGCTTGGCCCCCATCCGCATCGTGGTCTGTGCCAGCCCCGCCTATCTGGCCCAACACGGCGAACCGCGAACCCCCGACGACCTACATAAGCACCAATGCCTGATCAACAGCCTGATTATTCCCTCCAACGAATGGCGGTTCACTCACCCCAACGGCAAACCCTGGTCGGTTCCCATCAAGGGTCCGCTCCGCGCCAACAACGGCGACGCCTTGAAGGCGGCGGTGCTAAAAGGACTGGGGTTGAGCATGCTGCCCACCTTCATCGTCGGCGACGATCTGCAAGCGGGCAATCTGGTTTCCGTCCTGGGCGCGTTTATTCCCCAAGACGTGGCGCTGCACGCGGTCTATCCCCACTCGCGACTGCTATCGCCCAAGGTGCGGACCTTCATCGACTTTCTGGCCGAGCGCTTCGGGCC
>CAIYCT010000046.1 GCA_903924765.1 uncultured Rhodospirillaceae bacterium
AGCATCTGGTCTACAGCGGAGCCAAGGCGGCGCGCCTGTTTCCGATCGACCATATGCCCTTCAAGAACGGAATGCGGGAAGCGCTGAAATCGTTCAGAGGTCATAACCGGCACTTGTCGAAAGGCTATAATAACTGAATATTCATCAGCACCAATCTCACTCGCGTATGTACGTATTTGTTACTCAGTGTGCGTTTCATCTCGAACTTGCCCAATTAGCCAATTCCCAATATGCCGACCGCTAATCGAGATACCAGCGCCTGCATCAAGAAGTCCCGCGCTCAGGCAACGCCGAACTGTGGGCTCTTTTTGAGAATACAGTCCAATTTGTGAGTCTGATCTAAAACAGTTTAACAAGCCAATTGGGTTCTTCCGGATTATGTCTCCGCATAGGCGACAAAAATTGCTTGGCTTTGTAACCGGCGTCCCGTCTGGTCTCGTAATAATTGAAGCGACCCCTGTAGCTAAGGAAAATTGATCCTGAAGTTTCTGTAGGTCCGCAACCGAAAAAATATCATCGATGAGCAATTGTTGAATGCCATCAGAACCAGTGTGGGTGTCGGGCTCCGGCGCCGAATCGTTCATCATCCAAGATTCCCCAGATGGGCGGTTCATCCGCCCCATCTTAGGCATAATACCCTCGCAAGAGAGGCGTTGGAAGTGTCGGTCGCTCCATTCAACGGCCGAAACGGCTCATATTATCCACATTGGGGCATCTCTCAGCTTCCCCGCGTGTTATTGTGCGGCGCAGCAGTGATACTGTCGAGATGTTGAGCCATTCCCACCGCAAACTTGAGTGGGCATTGGCGATAAGTCACTTCCGCCCCTGCTTGGCAACATCACCCGTGGTCCGGGTGCCCGCCAATTCCCACCGAAAACGGCGCTTGATGGCGGGATAGCCTCTGCTGATCTCGGTCAGGAGGCTAATCGCAACCAAGTCCGCCTGATCGACCACGAACATCCCATCACCCAGAAAGTCGTCACCGACCGCTATACCACCTCCGCCAAACCTTCGCTGAACCTTCGTGGAGACTCGTGACTTTGGCCCGTTGATCACACATCAAAAAGACCGTCCGTCTCATCCTCATCGGCTTCCACTTCGTCGGCGGCCTCTTCGGGCAAGGCTGCTTCACCAATGACGAAGGCCGCAGCAACAGTGGCAACTCCAACCTCGGGAGTCGCTGCAACCGCTGTCTTGGAGTTACGGTGACAGGAGTTACGGAGTTACGGTGACAGTGCACTAAATTGTCCAATCAAGGCATCTCTTTATCTGGCTTTGTCCCGCGCTTGGCTGGTTGGAGCGAGCGGTTGGTCAGGGCCTCCAGCCTTGCGATGAACGCATCGTCGCCAAGTGGGCGGCCGATGCTTTCAGCATGACGCAAGCGGTCGAACGCCTCTGGGTCGGGACCGGTCGCGATGAGGTCGGCAAAGGGCGGCGACACCCCAGCAAGTGATCCGGGCCGGCACGATTACGGAGAATTGATGAGGCTACAACAGCTTGATGGCCGCGGTCGCGATTGCCAGCAACGCGGTGATGGCCGTCAGTTGCCAGGCTATCATCTTGCCGAACCAGATTTTCAGGCCGCGTTCGAGAAGATGAATGTCGGCTTTCAGTTCCGTTCTGACGCCGGCCAGATCGTGCTTGGCGGCACGTTTCGCTCCGGACATCGCTTCGGCGAGCGCGGCCTGCGCCGCGGCGTGGCGTTCCTCGGCCCACTCGGCGCCGGCCAGGAAGGCAAAGGCGGAAATCACCGCCATGGTGCCGTTATCCTGGCCGGTCCCGTAGACGATTTCGGCATTCGGGGTGCCGGGGTGTATTTCCAGGTCCCATTCGACCATGCCGTCCGGCCAGACATGCTAGGCCAGGTTGAACGGCTGATCGTTGAGCGCGCACCAGATGTTGAATTCATCAACCATGGTGATGCGCGACTTCTCGGTATAGGCTGGTCGGTAGGGAATACTCGGTTCCATCGACGATCCTGGGGCGCTCGGGACGAATCCGATCTTAGCCGCGGAAGCCGGCCGGAGACAACGACCAGGCACACCGAATGTCGATAGCACGAGATATGCAATTCCTCTCCAGGAATTGACATTGCCGCGGAAGTTTCAGCCGGCGAGAGCTGCCTGAAGTTCACGAAAATGGGTGGGAAAATCGGTTTGTCGGAATCGGACGGCTGCCCCCATGGCTTTGGCGCCACGGGCAGTG
>CAIYCT010000047.1 GCA_903924765.1 uncultured Rhodospirillaceae bacterium
AGGATGTGGAAATTATTGAACTGTATGCTCGCCAGCGCTATGAGTACTATGATCGTCCGGAGAAGGCGTTTTGGATTACTGTAAATTCCCGACATGTTGTTGAATGAGGTGTGGGTTGAGTAATCAGCGCCGCATTTAGGTACAATTTTACAAGAAAACTTGAAAATTTTTCATCGTCACTCCGCTAAACCCCCGACTCGGCGCCCCGTCAACCATCAGTGTCAGTGCGATGTGGTAGTTCGGCAGCGCCAGTAGATCGGCCGCGTCAAAGACCGGTGCCATTTCCCGCGCCAGCAGGGTCGCATCCTCCGGCCCCACCCGGAAGACAACGTGCGTCCCAACATTTCCCAGGATACCTCGCCGCACCACCTCGTCGAGCTGATGCAGATGCTGGTGCGCCAGCACCATGCCGACCTTGTACTTTCTCAGCTCCGACGCCATCCCCGCCAGCGACATGGTGGTGAAGTTGTGGAACTCGTCCAGGTACATGAAGAAGGGGCGGCGTTCCGGCCCCGGCATGTCCGCTCGGCTGAAGGCAGCCAACCCCAGCGTCGTCACCAGGAGGCTGCCCAACAGGTTGGCGCTGTCCTCTCCGATCATGCCTTTCCCCAGGTTGACGATCAGCACGCCGCCGCTGTCCATGATCGCGCGCAGGTGCAAATCTTCCTTGGGGCGGGTCAGGATGCGGTTCAGGGTCGGGTCGGCCAGGAAGGCCCCCACCTTGTTCTGAATTGGACCAATGCCATCGGCGCGGTAGCCGGCCGAGTACCGAGGATATTCCTCTCGCCAGAAAGTCCGCACCGCCTCGTTGGTCAGTCGTCCCACGACCGAGCGCCGATGCCCCTCGTCGGAAAGCAACCGCAGAATGTCCGGCAGCGTCGCACCCGGCATCTCCAGAAGCGCATACAGGGCGTTCCTCATGATGTGCTCCATGCGCACGCCCCAGGATGATCCGCCCCATTGCTTCTTGAAGCACTCCATCAGACCGGACACCGCCAGCGGAATCTTGTCGGCGCGCACTTGCCGGAGCGGATTGTAGCCGTAAGGAGAGGACGGATCAGGGACATTCCAGTAGATCACCGGCCTGCCCAGGTGCTTGGCATCCGCCACCACCCCTTCGGCCAGATCACCGTGGGGGTCAATGAGGCAGAAGCCCCGACCGGCAACCAAGTCCTCGGCGCAGAGCGTCCGGAGCAGCGTCGATTTTCCGGTGCCGGTCTTGCCGACGATGTACATATGCGACAGCCGGTCGGCCTGCCGGATGCCGAAGCGGCGAGACGCGCTTCGGCCGTGGGTGACGGCGAAGTAGGAGATGGCGCTGGCTTTGGAGTCCATATTGCCAGCATAGCCGTGGCTGCTGGCCGCGCATGAGGGGAGAATGCATGGGGACGGGGCAGATCGGCGTGCGGTGAGCTTGACGCCGCCCGAGGGTTTGCTACTCTGTAGCAATGAGTAACACTCAAGGTGTCATGACCATGACGCGCACCACCGCCACGTTCTCCGTATCCCTGCCGCCCGAGATGGCGACGGAGCTTGAACGTGTCAGGAAAGCCGAGCATCGCACCCGCTCCGAACTCGTGCGCGAGGCACTGCGCCACTACATCCGGGAGTCGGACACCCGCAGCTTGGCGTCGAGAATCTCCAGCTTGCCGGAGGAGGAGGCAACGCTGGATGAATTGGAGGCAATCAAAGAAGGTGTCGCCGATTTCCGCGAAGGCCGTCACGTAACCCTCAGCCAAATGCGCTATGCCCTACGTCGTCCATCTCACTAATCGAGCGGAGAAAGGGCTGCGGAAACTTCCCGCATCCGATCTTGATCGCATTCTTTCCGCTCTCGAAGAGATGGAGACCGATCCGCTCGTGGGTGATGTGGTTAAGCTCAAAGGCAGCGACAATTTTCGTCGCAGGGTTGGAAATTACCGGATCGTGTTCAGTATTGATGGCGAGCAAGTGATGGTCATCGTCATGGATATCGCTCGGCGAACCAGTACGACATATTAGCGTACAATTTCTGTGCATTCCCTCGTCATGTTCTGCTCTCATTGTTTTGAAACAATATCCGCAAAGGTGACGCGGGGCATCACTTATTATTAGGAAATAATATGTCTCTCGCATGTTGAATAAGGGTTTCTGTGATATATTTAGTTCGAGCCTTAATCCGATTAAGTCCACCATATTGGTCAACCCCCTCAAAAAAGAGGGAGTCAAAGGGTTTTTCCCATTTAATATCAACGCTTTTTCCGGATGCCGAAAAGTTCGATGTCGCGTTTTTGAGTAAATCTCGTAAATCATGGTCATTCGCCAAATCAGGCATACGCTGCAACGATTTTAGAAGTTCGAGGTTTTTTCGAACGGTCAGCTCGAAAACGTCATTATTTGCCGAATCCTTCTTCGCCTCAACGGCTGCGCGCTCATGAAGAAGCCGCTCTTTTCGTTCCAGGTACGTTGCTTTGTCGATCACCTGATCAACAAAGGCATCAGTCAGGCGCGCCATTCGGTCATCAATAGCGGCAATGGCGAGCGACAGCGTTTGCTTTTCCTGTGCGGTGTTTCGTTGTGTGTCGGCGAAGGCTGCTTCAATGTCGCTCTCAATTATCTTCCACTGGTCAGTGCTAAAATTGGTGTGGACTGCCGCGTTCCGGAACACTGCGTCAATGGCCGTCTCCCGCAAGGAAGTGGTGGGGCAATCACGAGTATGGCAACGGTAATATACATGTCCTTTTTGCCGCTCGCCGATGAGGGACAAGTTGCAAGATCGACAGCGGATAGTTCGCTGATAGCGGAACTGATGCGATGTAGATCGGTATGGCGCCTTTCCGTGCAATGCTGCCTGTACCCGGTCGAACAGCGGCTTGGAGATAAGCGGTTCATGTGAGCCTTTGAAAGTTTCCCCGGTTCTCTTGATTTTGATGATGCCAATGTAAAAGGGGTTGGTCAGGACGCAAGATAGACTGTTCTTGCTAATAGCCCCGCCTCTTTTGACTCTTAAGCCCCGTGCGGTGAGTTCATGTCGTAGCGTTTCCAGTGAATAATTTCCGGTGGCATATAGGGCAAACGCTTGTGCGATCAGGGGGCCACGCACCGGATCGATGGCCTTCAGTACGCCGCCGCCGCGATCCAGGTATCCGATTGGCGCTTGCAGGGGAAAGAACCCCTGTTTCAGCCGGCCATAGAAGCCCTTCTTCACTTCCGCTCGCAGGTTCCTCACGTAGTTGGCCGCGACCACCGCCAGAACGTCGGCAGAGAGCCGGCCGGCGTCGGAGGTGAGGTCGATGCTTTCCTGGACGAAGCGCAGATCGATGCCTCGGTCGGCCAGTTCACCGAGTGCCGACCAGTCCTTCAGGTTGCGGGCGCTGCGGTCGATCTTGTGGATGATTACGCCATCGGCGGAACCGCGCTGAAGCGCCTTCATCATCTTCATGAAGATAGGACGGCCCAGTTTCGCGGCGGTCTCGCGCTCCTCAAACCACTCAGTAATGAGAAGATCGTGCCGCTTGGCGTATCCCTCGATTGCCGACTTCTGTTCCTGAAGGCTTGATCCCTTATCGCCTTGCTTGGCTGTCGAAACGCGAATATATCCGTAGTACTTTTTCATATAGCTGGTGAGGTATCGTCGACTCTACCATGGCCATCGAGCGCGTGCGAATCGGAACCCTCATCGAGACGAGCGGCGATACGGCCAAGTGTCCGGAGAAATGCAAACCATCGGCGCGACGCTTCGGCGATTTCTTCCGGCGCTGCATCGGGCATGACCGTCCGCACGAACTGGGATTCCGGTTGTTCGGGTATCATCCCACGATGCTATCCGTCCGAGAGATGGTGCCATAGACCCGGAAATGCACCGCCGCCGGTCAGTATCACGTCTCGGCGCGATGATCAGGGGCGGCTACGCTGTCGCCATGCCCACCACCAAACCCACCCTTCTCGTCTCTGCCGTCACTCCGGGGTCGATCATCGAGACCATCTACCAGCCGGACACCGCCACGACCGCGTTCGTGGTGGCGACCGACGACGGCGTTACCACCGTTCCGAAGGTGACCGTTGTCGGTGAGACGCATGAGCCCATCAGCCCGGCCGACAACCTCTTGAAGCATCAAGCGTTGTTGTTGCAGTCCGATCCCGTCGCAACTAAAAATTGCCAAAGATTCCGGTCTTTATATTGATATTTAAGTTTATCGGTATGATTATTTAATTGCGACTGGAGCGCATTTTTCGTAGTGTAGCCTCAATTGATGCAGAGGTTTCCAGCGCCCCACAATCATCCTTATTGTGATTGGTGCGTGTTCATAAATCTGGAGCATGAAGATGAATAATATAATCAACGAGCGGTATGCGCCTGTCAACGATAGGCATATTTGGGTCGAGTTGACCAATAAATGCAACTTATCTTGCGTACACTGCTATAATTCTTCGTCACCAACGGCTGACGAGTCGCTGCTGAGTCTTGATGATTATTTTCATGTCATTAATTCCGCTAGAGATGCAGATTGCAATAGTGTTCAGTTTATCGGCGGAGAGCCGACGACCTCCCCGCATTTGATACCCCTTCTTAGGGGAGCGAAAGACATCGGTTTTGGCAGTATTGAGGTGTTTACTAATTTGTATTCCATAAGAGATGAGATTATTTCAACTATTGTTGAAGCGGGGGCTCGGGTTGCGACGTCATTCTATAGTTATGATGAAGTGACGCACGATAGGATCACAGGAAAATTCGGAAGCTATGATAAGGTAAGTGCTAATATAGTCAGGCTTTTAGAGCTTGGTTTGGATGTGCGTGTCGGTTTTATTGAGATGAGTGTCAATCAGGACCACTATGAAATGACGGTTGAGTACCTCCATACGTTGGGGGTTAATAATATTGGTATGGACAAAATTCGTGGATTTGGTCGGGCAAAAGAGCCTGATGTTAACGATGATCTGAGTGAGTTGTGTGGAAAGTGTGGTGGTAGTAATATATGTGTTAGCTGGGATGGGTCTATAACGCCATGCATTATGTCTAAATCATGGCCAATCGGAAATATCAAGGATATATCTTTGCCAGATGCGCTATCCAGTGCGACCCTTTTGGCCTTTCGAGACAAACTCTCTGAGCGCCCTGTGGTTAGAGCAGATTGTAACCCTGAATGCGCTCCAAATTGCACCCCAACTTGCAGCCCCCGTTGTGGTCCTAGTTGCTCACCATGCTTTCCTTACGGAAGATGTAGACCGGCAGTGTTTGGATAACATGAGAAACAAGAGAACAAATAAATTAGCTCTTGGGGCGCCTTTTCTTCGCGCCGTTGAGCTTAAAGATGGGCTTTTTGATGAAATGGCCTATCCTTTTTCATTGCCTGTTATTTCTGCTGGACATTTTCGTATTGACTTTACCAATCCGGTCACGATTATTGTTGGCCAGAATGGAAGCGGAAAATCGACCATATTGGAAGCGATTGCAGCACTTTGCGGATTTGGAAGCTTTGGCGGAGGATCTAATTACTACAGACAATCAGATGATGAGAATATACTTAGCAAATTCCTGCGGCCATCTTGGTATCCTAGAATGAGCCGGGGATTTTTCACCAGG
>CAIYCT010000048.1 GCA_903924765.1 uncultured Rhodospirillaceae bacterium
CAGGAACGCCTAAAACTACTGAACGCCTGCGATTTCGGCGATTTGCCGCTGCACTGCCTGACCTTGTTCCTGACCAAACCGGAAATCCTGGACGATTATCAAAGCCGTTTTAAGTACATTCTGGTGGACGAGTATCAGGACACCAACGTCGCCCAGTATCTGTGGCTGCGGCTGCTGGCGCAAAAACACCGCAACATCTGCTGCGTGGGTGACGATGATCAATGCGTCTATTCCTGGCGCGGGGCCGAGGTCGGCAATATCCTGCGCTTCGAGTCCGACTTTCCCGGCGCGACGGTGGTGCGGCTGGAACGCAATTACCGCTCGACCCCCACTATCTTGTCGGCGGCATCGTCGTTGATCGCCCATAATCAGGGCCGCTTAGGGAAAACCTTGCGCCCCGGGCTGGATGGCGGGCAAGGAGACCTGATCCAAGTGCGCTCGGTGTGGGACGGCGACGAGGAAGCTAGGCTGGTGGCGGGCGACATCGACAGCGCCTGGCGGGCGGGCGAGAAATTGTCCACCATGGCAATTCTAGTCCGCGCCGGATTCCAAACCCGCGAGTTCGAAGAACGGCTGATCGGCATGGGCATTCCTTATAAGGTGATCGGCGGCCCGCGCTTCTACGAGCGGGCGGAAATCCGCGACGCCATGGCGTACCTAAGGCTGGTGGTCTCGCCCGATGACGGCTTGGCGTTCGAGCGGGTGGTCAATCTGCCCAAGCGCGGTCTGGGCGACGCCGCCCTGCAAGCTGTCCACGCCCTAAGCCGCGCCCGCTCTTTATCGCTGTTCGAGGCCGCGCGCCTGCTGGTGGAAACCGACGAGTTGAAGCCCAAACCGCGCCAAGCCATGACTGGGTTCATCGCTGACATCATGCGCTGGCGCGGACTGATGGAGACCATGCCCCACAGCGACCTGACCGCCCAGATCTTGGACCAGTCGGGCTATCTGGACATGTGGAAACGCGACAAGGCCCCTGACGCCGCCGGACGGGTGGAAAATCTGGGCGAACTGGTCGCCGCTATCGAGGAATTCGAGTCGTTGCAAAGCTTCTTGGAGCACGTCTCGCTGGTGATGGAAAACGACGAAAAAGCCGAGGGCGACCGGGTGGTGGTGATGACCCTGCATGGCGCCAAGGGCTTGGAATTCGACACCGTGTTCCTGCCCGGCTGGGAAGAAGGCGTGTTCCCCCATGCCCGCGCCTTGGACGAAAGCGGCGCCAAAGGCCTTGAGGAAGAACGCCGCTTGGCCTATGTGGGCCTGACCCGCGCCAAGAAACGAATCCTGATCTCGTTTGCCGCCAACCGCCGCATCTACAACCAGTGGCAAAACAACCTGCCGTCCCGATTCGTCGACGAACTGCCCCCCGACGCCGTCAATCGCCAAGCCAATAAAGGCCTGTACGCAGGCGGCTCCGCCTACGCCAAACCCGCAGCTAAACCGCAAAATCTGTGGGAAACCGTCAAGCGGTCAGCGCCAGAAGGGGGCTTTGCCGTCGGCGAGCGCGTCTTCCACCAAAAATTCGGCACCGGCTCGGTCATCGACGTGGACGGCGACAAACTCGAAATCGCCTTCGACCGCGCCGGGGTGAAAAAAGTCCTGGACAGCTTCGTCGAGAAGAACGCGTAGGGGCGGTTCCTGCCGTCATGTCCGCTCCCTTTATCGTCATTGCCAGGCTTGACCCACGGGTGTCCGGTTTAAATTTCAAGCCCATTGGAGCACCATCTGATTGGGATTGTTTCTTGGTATTGGATCAGCCCCAATCAGTCTATCGATACGCTTTCTGTGCATGAGATTGGCCCGCACGATACG
>CAIYCT010000049.1 GCA_903924765.1 uncultured Rhodospirillaceae bacterium
ACCGGCTGTCGCGCGAGAATGCTCTCGTCCGGCGCGACCTTGATGTCCTGACCGAAAGCCTCGCCTTTTTCGTCCGGCTCTACCTCACCTTCAACGCCCACACACCGGTGCCCGATCAGGCAACGCAGGCGGTGGCGCGTGTACAGGCGTCTCGCATTGAGACCTCGAGGGATTCCACCAGTGGGGCGCTGTGCTGCTGACGGTACGCCCTTCGTTCCTCGATGCCAAAGCCGTTGATGGAGCGTTCGATTGCGAAGAGATCATCAATCTGACGGACCATCTCCAATGCCATTGGCGATATGAGGATGTCCTTCTTGCCAGCAGCTTTGCGCCGGGCATTCTCCTCAAGATCGGCCATGGCAAAGAATGGTCTGCGCGCATGGGCCCAGCAGGCCGCTTCCTGGATCAGGCCGGACTGGCGGTTAGGCTCATAGAGTTTGGTGTAACCACCAAAGGCGTCTGCTTGCAAGATGCCAGAGTATCGGGCCAAGTGCGCCTGCGGATGATCGCCCTTGCGGTCGGGCGAGTAGTAGAACATCGCCGCAGGTGGAACTTGACCACCGAATGGCCGATCATCGCGCACATAAACCCAACATCGTCCGACATCGCATTTACCCAGGGCCAGGACCGGTACTGTGGTGTCGTCCCCGTGCAGACGCTCAGCCGCCATCACATGGGCTTCAAGTCGGGTCAACAAGGGGGCCAGTACCGAGCAACACGCTCCGACAGCGTCTGCCGCCGTCGAGAGGCTGATCGGAACACCCTCCCGGGCATAACGTTCGACCTGTCGGTTTAAAGGCTGGTGCTGACCGAACTTCTCAAACAGAATCATGGCCAGCAGGCTTGGGCCGGCCCAGCCCCTCGGAATCACATGGTATGGTGCCGGTGTCTGGCTGATCTTCTCGCAGTCCCGGCAGCTAAACTTCTCCCGGACGGTCTCGATTACCTTCCACTGACGTGGGATCGATTCCAGCGTCTGGGTCACATCCTCGCCCACTTTACGAAGGCGTGACCCGCCGCAGCAGTCGCAGGTCTTCGGCGGGTCAATTACCACCCGTTCCCGAGGAAGATGCTCGGGGAAGGTCGCGCGGACATCCGGGCGCTTGCGCGTAAAACCTTTGACCGTCGTGGCATTGGCCATAGCCTGTTCTGCGGCCATCTCATCTTCCGTGGCGCTTCCCGCCAACTCTTCGAAGGTGAGTTCCAACTGATCGATAAGCCGGGCGCTGCGCTCTGCCTTGGGGCCATAAATCTGCCGCTGCAGCTTGGCGATGACGAGCTTCTGGTGGGCGATCATCGCCTTGTCGTCGGACATGATGGCGCGCGCGACAGCATTCGCAGCCCAAGCCTCCAACAACGCTGCTTTCAACGCATCAGGGTCATCCGGAAGGGTGTTGGGCTGCGATTCCATAGCCACCATAGAATCATAAACGGACCCGTTTGACTCGTAAAAAGTGACAGAAACACAAGGAAGTTTGTCGAATTTTGCGTCTTATCCGGCACGTTCCGGACGGAAGGTCTGACGCGGATTCCGCCAGTCGATCCCATCCAGCATATAGGCCAGTTGCGCGGCCGAAATCGCCACCACGCCATCCGCTGGTGACGACCAGAGAAACCGTCCTTTCTCCAGCCGTTTGGCGTAAAGCGACATACCCAGTCCGTCATGCCAAATGATCTTGATCAGGTTGCCGCTGACACCTCGGAATACAAAAAGATCACCAGCGTGGGGATCGCGCTTCAGCGCCTCCTGGACCAAAAGGGCTAACCCATTCATCCCGCGGCGCATGTCTGTCTTCCCGACCGCAAGCCAGACCCGCACATTGCTTGGAACGGGGATCATCGACGTTCCAGTGCATCGAGAACACGAACGAGCGCGGCACCATCAACGCCACGACCAACACGAAGCCGATAGCGGCCTATCACCTCGATCTCAATCGTATCACTGGTCAGCAATGGCGCGAGGCCAGCGTCATGCGGCTCCGACGTCATCACCACAGGAACCAATTGGGCCTCCGTCCGATCAGACAACGGCTGTGGCCCATCGCTATAACGTTTGCGCCAATTGAAAATTTGGTTGGCGTTCACTTGGTAGTGCCGGGCAACTACCGATACGGATGCTCCAGGCGCACGCGACGCAGCGACTATCTCTCGCTTCAATGCTTCTGGCCATGACCGGTTCCGACGACGACCAGTCAAACTTGTGTCCATAAATTGGTTTGTGGACACGTAAGCGTCGTCTGACGACCGCAGATTTTCAGCTTGCTTTTGCGGCCCAGTTCCAGGGCAGCAGTTGGTCGATCTGATTGATGGGATGATCGGCGATACGTCCCATCACATCCCGCAGATACGCTTCTGGATCGAGCCCA
>CAIYCT010000050.1 GCA_903924765.1 uncultured Rhodospirillaceae bacterium
GGTTTGCTGCAATGGCCCCAGGTCATGGGCGGCGTGGTTCCGGTGACCAACGTGCCGGGCATCAAGGCTGGCGATCTGAAGTTGGACGGCCCCGCCTTGGCCAACATTTATTTGGGTGTGATCCTCAAATGGAATGACCCGGCCATCGTCAAGCTGAACCCCGGCGTCAAGCTGCCGGATCAAGCCATCGCCGTGGTTCACCGCTCGGACGGGTCGGGCACCACCTTCTTGTTCACCAGCTATTTGTCCGACGTCAGCCCTGTATGGGCCGAGAAGGTCAAGGCCGACGCCGCCGTTGAATGGCCGGTCGGTTTGGGCGGCAAGGGCAATGAAGGCGTGGCCAATTTCGTTGGTCAAACCGCTGGCGCCATTGGTTATGTTGAATATGCCTATGCCTTGCAGAACAAGCTGAACTGGATGATGATGGGCAACAAGGACGGTAACTTCGTCAAGCCCGACGATATGACCTTCAAGGCCGCCGCCGCCAATGCCGATTGGGCCCATGCTCCCGGCTTCCGCGTCGTGTTGACCAATCAGCCCGGCAAGGACAGCTGGCCAATTACTGGCGCCAGCTTCATCCTGATCCACAAGACGGCCGAAGATCCGGCCAAGACCGCCGAAGTGCTGAAGTTCTTCGCCTGGTCTTTCGCCAACGGCGCCAAGGCCGCTCAGGAATTGGATTACGTGGCGATGCCCGATGCGGTCGCCAAGTTGGTTCAAGACACTTGGGCCAAGGAAATCAAGGGCGCCGACGGCAAGCCGGTTTGGACGGGCAAATAACTCAGTTGAAGGGGGCGCTGCCAAATTCTATGGTGGCCGCGCCCCCGGCAGCCGGACAGATTATTTTTTTGAAAAGCTTATTGCGTCTGACCACCATCGAGGGGCGACACAGGGACTGAAAGCAACATCTTTCAGAACCAATGTCGGATAGAACATGCAATCTGGAAATCGAGTTATGGCACAACAAAACGGCTTAAGCAGTATCGACGATACGGCTTCTGGGTACTTGTCGAGGAAGCCTTCTGGCGTTGGCTTGGAAAAGCCATTCCACATGTTGACGGCGGCGGCGGCTTTGACCGTGGTCGGCGCTTTGATCGCCTTGCTCATCATTCTGGCCATTGACGCGGCTCCGGCCATTCGCCAATTCGGTTTCAGCTTCTTGGTCAGCAGCGCCTGGAACCCGGTAACGGAAATGTTCGGCGCGGTGCCCGCCACGGTGGGAACGCTGATTACCGCTGGAATCGCCATGTTGGTGGGAACGCCCATTGCGTTCGGCGTCGCCATCTTCATTAATGAAATTTGCCCCCACAAGCTGCGCGATCCCTTGTCCATCGCCGTCGAGCTGTTGGCCGCCGTGCCCAGCATCATTTACGGCATGTGGGGCTTGTTCGTTTTGGCCCCGTTCCTGGGCACGACGATTTATCCCTTCCTGATTGATACGATCGGCCAAGTTCCGGTCATCGGCGCTTTGTTCCAGGGACCGCCCTACGGCATCGGCATGCTGACCGCCGGTTTGATTTTGGCGATCATGGTGCTGCCCTTCATCGCCTCGGTCAGCATCCGGGTGTTGTCGGGCGTTCCCGCGGTCTTGCGGGAAGCGGCCTACGGCATCGGTTCGACCCCTTGGGAAGTGGCCCGTTACGTGTTGCTCCCCCATTGCCGCAAAGGATTGATCGGCGGCGTGATGTTGGGGTTGGGACGCGCTTTGGGTGAAACCATGGCGGTGACCTTCGTCATCGGCAATTCCCATAAAATCGCGGCTTCCTTGCTGCAACCGGGAACCACCATTTCGGCCACCTTGGCCAACGAATTTACCGAAGCCACCGGGGATATCTATCTGTCCTCGCTGGTGGCTCTGGGTCTGATCTTGTTCGTCATCACGTTCATCGTGCTGCTGTTCGCCCAGATGATGCTGTCTCAAGCCAATAGGAAGGAGGCGAAATGAAAGCCGATCCCTCAATCGTCGGTCGTCGTCACCTGGTAAGCCGGGTCATGATGGGGCTGTGTGTAGGCGCCGCCGCGATTTCCATCTTCGCCTTGGCGATCATTCTGTGGGAGTTGCTGATTAGGGGGCTGTCCGCCCTGTCCTTGGCGACCTTCCTGGAATCAACCCCGCCTCCCGGTTCCAAGGGCGGCTTGGCCAACGCCATCGTCGGCAGCTTGATGATGACCGGCATCGGCATTGCCATCGCCACGCCGCTGGGCGTGTTGACCGGGTCCTATCTGGCCGAGTACGCCAGAAAGTCCCGATTGTCGACCATCATCCGCTTCATCAACGACACTTTGCTCAGCGCGCCTTCCATCGTTATCGGCCTGTTCGTCTATGCCGTTGTCGTGGTGCCCATGGGTCACTTCTCCGGTTGGGCGGGCGGCATTGCCTTGGCGTTGATCGCCATGCCGGTGATCGTGCGCACCACCGAGGATATGCTGTTGTTGGTTCCCGATCAGTTGCGCGAAGCGTCGGTGGCGCTTGGCATGCCCATTTGGCGCGCCATTGTCAAAGTGTCTTGGCGCGCTGCCAGCAAGGGCATTCTGACCGGAATCTTGTTGGCGGTGGCTCGCATCAGCGGCGAAACGGCGCCGTTGTTGTTCACCGCGCTCAACAATCAGTTTTTAACCTTCGATATCAATCGGCCATTGCCAAGTTTGCCGGTGGCGATTTTCCAGTTTGCCATGAGCCCTTACAAGGACTGGCAAGAACTGGCGTGGGCTGGCGCGCTACTTATCAGTGCTAGTGTGTTGTTGTTGAATATTCTTGCCCGCACCATGGCGGCCAGAGGGGAGCATTAATCGTGAATGCTGAAGTTACAAACAATACCAAGATTGAAGTTAAGAATCTTGATTTCTATTACGGCGACGCTCGCGCCCTAAAAGATGTGTCGATCTCGTTCAAAGACCGCATGGTTACTGCGTTGATCGGGCCATCGGGTTGCGGCAAGTCCACCTTGCTACGGACCCTCAATCGGATTTGCGATCTCTATCCTGGTCATCGCGCCACCGGACAGATTCTGTTGGAAGGTGAAAATATCTTGGACTACAGCGGCGATTTGACGTCGTTGCGGGCCAAGGTTGGCATGGTGTTTCAAAAGCCGACGCCGTTCCCCATGTCCATCTATGAGAACATCGCCTTCCCCTTGCGCATGTACACCAAGCTGTTGCAGGCGGAGATGGACGAGGAAGTGGAACGCGCTTTGCGCGGTGCCGCTCTGTGGGATGAAGTGAAGGACAAGCTGCACCGCTCAGGGTTGGGACTGTCTGGCGGTCAACAGCAGCGTCTGTGTATCGCCCGCGCCATCGCCATTCGGCCGGAAGTGTTGTTGTTGGACGAACCGGCTTCGGCGCTGGATCCCATTTCCACCGCCCAGGTGGAAGAGCTGATCTGGGAATTGCGCCGCGATTACTGCATCGTCATCGTGACCCACAACATGCAGCAAGCGGCGCGCGTCAGCGATTTCGTCGGCTTCATGTATGTGGGAGAGTTGGTGGAATATGACGCGACCGCGACCATGTTCTCCAGCCCCAAGGAACGCCGGACTCAGGATTACATCACCGGACGCTTCGGTTGATCTGATCTGGAGTTAGCAAGAGTTTAGGGCATCCGTTGGCGACAGCGGATGCCCTAATTCTTTTTGCGATCCAATTGCCGCCACTCTTTCGTCATGCGCGGGCCTGTTGGCTTCGCCAACAGTCTATACGTTGCATGGGTAACATGATCCGCGTATCGTAAGCGTCGTCTGACGACCGCAGATTTTCAGCTTGCTTTTGCGGCCCAGTTCCAGGGCAGCAGTTGGTCGATCTGATTGATGGGATGATCGGCGATACGTCCCATCACATCCCGCAGATACGCTTCTGGATCGAGCCCA
>CAIYCT010000051.1 GCA_903924765.1 uncultured Rhodospirillaceae bacterium
ACGCATCACAGGAAGCCTATGCCGCCGGGGCGACGCCGGTTATGCGCGGCATGTACGAGGTGGCCGGTTTGGAAACCAAGCAGTTTGCCAATGTGACGGTGGCCGGGGCGATCTATTCACTGCTGAAAAGCGGATCGGCCATCAACATGAACACCCAATCCACTAGCGATTTTGCAGCGGCGATTGATTGCTGACCGTCGATGGCCGCGTCTGGAGGGGGGCGGCAATACCGGCTACAGCCCAGGCATCCAATGCAACAACAACCGATGGGAAACTGACATCTCGTAAAGGAAACACCATGCGCAACACCATTACCGACACTGCCGCAGGCGGCGCCGCGCTCGCCGCCGCCTGGTGGTCCCAATATCTCTCGCCGCTGCTGCAGGCCATCATCCTGATCCTCACCGCCGCCTTCATGGGGTTGGGTGTACTGATCCGTTGGCGTCAGTGGCGGACGGGATTGTTTCGCCCCGTTGAAGAGGAGGATCAGATATGAGTGAACCCGGTATGGACATCCAGCAACTGCGCGACCTCGTGGTCGGCCCGGCGCTGGAGATCATCGGCTTGGGCGGCACCGCCGCTGAAGAACTAATGATCGGCACTATCTTGCAAGAATCCGGTGGCGGTCATTGGCTGCATCAATTGGGCTCCGGCCCGGCCATCGGCATCTGTCAGATGGAGCCAGCGACCCATGACGATATTTGGAAGAATTACCTGCGCTTCCATTCCGACCTTGCAGCCAAGCTGCAGAATTTGACGATCGCGGCCCATGTGGGCGAAATGCCCGCCAGTGAAATGGCCGGCAATCTCTACTACGCCGTTGCCATGGCGCGGCTGGTTTATGCCCGTGTCCCCGAACCACTGCCCCCGGCTGGTGATCTTGCCGCCCAGGCTACCTATTACAAGCAGCACTACAATACTGCCGGTGGCGCCGCCACCACCTTCCAGTACGTCGCCAACTGGCAAGCCGCCATGGGGCACGCTGCCTGACCGAACTATCCGGAAAATCCGGATAATTGCCCCCAGCCGCCCGGCAACCCGCCGAGGCGGCATTTTTATGTCTAAAAGGAGATCACCCGTGGACCAGACCTCTCTCTTGGCCCTGTGGGCCAACGTATGGCCAGCCATTACGACCATTGTCGCCGCAGCTTCGACGCTCGATGCCGCCCTGCCGCAACCCTATCCTGGATCGCATTGGCTGGCCATCCGCAAGGTGATCAGCTTTCTTGCCATCAATGTCGGCAATGCCAGCAACGGCAAACAGCCGGACTTTGTCACCTGGATTGTGCGGATCGCCGCCCCGTTGCTGCAAAACCCCACCACGGCTCAGGCGGTGGTACAAGCCGCTGCTGCTGGTCCGTTAGTCCCATCGGCACCGGCCCCCCAGGCGGCGGCACCTGTCGCGTCTGGGACTGAGGTCACCGCCGCAGCCCTATTGGTTGTCACGTTCTTGAGCCTCAGCCTGGCCGCTTGCGCATCCAAGCTCCCGGCCACCGTGTTGTTTGAAACTCGGGCGGCCTATGACGCTACCGTGCTGGCACCGTTGGTCCAGTACCATAGCCTTCCGGTTTGCCCGGCTGCGGTCGGTGTCGCGTGCAAAGACGCCGGTATCGATTCCGATCTGGTCAAGGCTGATGCCGACGCCAAGACTGCCTTCGATGCCGCCGAGGACGCGGTGCGCAATCATCCCGGCACAGATCTCACCTCCCTGATAGCCGACGCTCAGAACGCAGCCAACGCGGTCGCCACTATCCTTGCCAATCACGGTATCAAATAGAAGGAGAACCCATTATGCCTTTCCTGCTCGCAGCCTTCCAGCTCACACCAGCAATTGTCAGCGCCGGGGAGGACATCGTCCAGTTCGTTGAATGGGCAATCAACGTCTACACTAGACCAACCGGGCCTGCCGACGCAGACTGGGACACCTTGCATGCCAAGGAGACGGCCCTGCGGAGTAAACTCGCGGGGTGAAAAGTATCTACTGTCACTGAAGGAAGCGGCCGACCAGGGGAGGAATCCTCTGGTCGGCCGCTTTTTGTGTTGGTGGGCTCCGCACGGGTTCGCCGTCATCCCCACCCCACAATTGATCCGTCCCACACGACGGCGTCTCCTGCGGTCCCCGCGCTTTTGGGGTCCGGGTCCCCCACAATTCCCTATGGCTCAAACTGGGGCCATAGGTTGATCTAATGACGCTGCATTGATGATGGTTCGAAATCCATCTAAGTATTCCGTGTAATTCCCGGACAGAAATCTTTCGATATCGGGGTTGGTGATCAGCCGCGACAAATACGGAGGATGATTTTGCAAAAGCGCTGGCCCATGCGCTTCAGGCCGAGCTGCGCCTAATGGGCCTGCCCGCGAAGGTGATCGGAAAATGGACAGGGGCAAGCGACCGCGCCATACGGAACTGGCTGGCCGGAACGGCTATTCCAAGCGGCTTCCACCTTGTCAGATTGATGCGCCATTCGGATCTGACCATGATGACGGTCATGGCTGCTGCTCGTCGTCAGCGATAGGTATTTCGTGACAGGCTCAGTAGGGGGCTATTTATGGAAAAACACTGAACGTCGGAATTGGCAGCGTTTCACTCCCTGTTGACGGTCGTTCACCAAAGCCATACTATCCCAGAGAAAGTTTTCGTGTTCTGCGGTTGCATGTCGCTGGGGCATCAGATAAAGTCCCGCGTCTTTTGATCTAGGTAGTAGGGAATGAGCAGAAAATTCGTCACAGCGCGACTGACGGCTGACAGCAGTGAAATGGAGAGTGTACGGACACTATTCTCATCCGTGCCTGCTTTCGAGCCCGCGAATGGAGGCCCCGACGACGCCGAGTTCGTCGGGGCACTGGAACTTGCCATTGACGTTGCTACGTGCGAGTCATTCCCTGATCCGCACTTCACCGCTCGCCAGCAATACACCGTCAAGAGGTAATATTATGCCTCTTAATCCGGCTGAACAGGACCGGCACTACCGGGCCCTGCATAACTTGCTTTTTGAAGTCTGCGAAGAAAAGAACGTACAGATCGAGCTTTCTCAGCCCAAATTGGTTGACGCCATCGTCCATTACGGACGCGATATGGAGAAACTCGACGACCACCAAGGATCGCAAATTTCGGTTAACAAACGGATCGCGGGGCTGATGTTCTGGATTCGTCGCATTAAGCCAATATCCTTTGCGTGCAAGGTAAATTCTGAAGAGGAAATTCAAGACATCAATGAGCAGGTTGCTGTCTGGTTAGCTCACCGGCTATTGCTTGTCTATTGCGAGAACGAGCACGCTGGTCGCATCATTAGGGACTGCAACGTCGCGAACAAGCGTAGCGAATTCAATAATTACCTCCGCGTCCATTGGATGCTGGACAATTGGTTCAACTACTCATCACTCGTATACTCGCTTCGATATAGGAACTTTAGCCCGCATCATTTGGCAATACTTCTTGATACGTTGACGACTGGCTTTGTTATCAAAAACACTCATGTGATTTAAGTATAAACGCTCCCATTTCTCAACGCTATCTCGCTGTTAAGTAGCGCGTTTTGATGAGATGACGGCGATTAGACGGAGAAGGTTCGATTCCCGCGATCCTCCCTCCGCCAGTATTTATAGAGAATAGATTCTCTACCACAAAGAACCTTGGGTGAAAGCCCAAGGTTCTTTGCCGTTCTGGGCCATTATCTGTTGACCGCCTCGTTCTGCGACGACTGCATTTTAGCCTACTTTTCCTTCTCTTCTCCCGGATTTCTCTACAAGCCATTGACTGCAGCCAAACAGTACGCACTTTAATATGCGTGTATAATCAGCAAGATAGCACTCGAGAAGCCGTTTACCTTTTCGCTCTTTTTACTGGCGAGGGCGCGAGTCCGGGGGCGAATCTGACGATCAACAGCCAATAAAAAAAGCGGGCCATTACGACCCGCAATCCTGATAATGACCAACGCTATAAACGCCATCCGGGCTATCGGTTTTCCCGACCGGCGGCATAGGCCGCTTCCAAAGCCTTCTTGATCTGCCACACCGCCAGTTCGTGAAAATCCAACTGGTCCCGGTTGCGGGTGTCCAAGGTTTCAAGGCCGAGGATGGTGGCGGCGATATTCGCCAAGGCTTTGTCGCAAGATTGCATGGTATTGTTCCTGTAAGGCGGTGGGGGCTATTGGGCGTATTCGCCTTCTTGGAAGGCGTTGTCGGTGATGGCCTTCAACTGCTCAACGTAATGCCCCATGGTCCCGGCATGGCCCCAATCGATCTCGTCGGGCGTCCAGTTAAAATGATCGGCGCTCAATGCCTGAAGCCGGGCCAGCATGGCGTCGAACTCGGCCTTCTTGGCAATGAAAGCGTCAATGGCCTTGGGGGTATCGGTACGTTTCTTCATGGCTGGCTCCTTGGTTGGTGAGACCATCACTCGCTCTGTGGCGCAAAGAAGTCAACTCGACATATCGCGTATTGATTGTTTTTATGGCTGGCGGTGGGGGGCATTTCTAATGCCCTCAAAAGTAAGCGCAAAAAGTTCACGCCATTTCCATCCGCACCATCATTGACGCGCCGCGCCCACCTTCAGAAGCAGTATTTCCTCGGCCAAGCTCTCCGCCATCTTGAACAATCGATAGGCGGGCTTATCTCCGGTTTTCATTGCCGCCACCGCCATCAGTTCCGCCCGTAGCGGCCCCTCGGCCCCAAACTGCGCAACGAGAGATCGTGCCAGATCCATGGCCTGCTGCCCACCGTCTTCTTTGTCGGCCTCGTCCCATTCATCAAGCTCGTCCATCATTACCTGCGCCCGCCTGTGCGTTGCAGCCGCAGCCGCTCGATCTC
>CAIYCT010000052.1 GCA_903924765.1 uncultured Rhodospirillaceae bacterium
CGTTGTCGCCGCCTCGCCAAAGACTTCGAGAACCTATCCAGGATGGCTCTGGCATTTTTACGCTTGGCACTGATCCGCCTCATGCTGCGCAGAATCGCAAGGCACAGAAATTCCTAGATAACTTCGCGGACGGACTCTGAGGCATCACCGTCAGAATTGGCGCCAAACTGTTTTGATTGCGTAAAAGGACGAAATGTTCCGGATTGGTGAAGAGGAAGTCAAGCTTACCCGCCTTGGCTGCCTTATCCAGATCTTCATAGTTCATGGCAACAACGCGAAATTCATGTCCGGGGATGCTGCGAGACAGATATTCGACCAAAGGAGTCCACTGCCGAAGCGTCTGGTCGATGGGGCGGAAGGAAAGCACCCCTATCGTCACTGACTGCTCCGCAACGGCAGGAGCCAGGGCGACCAGCAATATTATGCAAACCCTTAAGATCAAGCCCAAAGAAGCCACCTAACAGGACGTAACGAAAAGAACATTATAATACCGTCGAAGCTTATCAGTCATTCACCGATATACCATGATCTGCCTCAACGGTACGAATTCAGCTCCTTATGTACAGTGCCGATAATTTATTGATTTAGCATCATAAGGGGGCATTTGGCTGGGGGACAGGGACTCGAACCCCGATAGGCAGAATCAGAATCTGCAGTCCTACCATTAGACGATCCCCCAGCAGGGGCGGTTCCGATCAAGCGGAAGCGGACGGCCCCTTTAGCATAACCTCTGGGATTTGAATAGGGGAAACGCCTTTATATTTCATCTTGCGGTGCAAAATCCCCCTTGGGCGAGGGGCTTCTCTCGAGTACCATTGCTGTAACTGAGACTCTGATAACTTTGAGTATGGATTGCGCAATGCCCTTCGCGGCTCTGGATCTTGGGACGAATAATTGCCGCATGCTGGTGGCACGGCCCAGCGAGGACGGGTTCTCGGTGGTCGACAGCTTCTCGCGCATCACCCGCTTGGGCGAGGGCGTGGCCAGCAGTGGTCGTTTGTCCGACGCCGCCATGGATCGAACCATCCGGGCGCTGAAGCATTGCGCCGCGAAGATGCAGCGCAGTCGCGTGCGGCGCTCCCGTTTGGTGGCGACCGAGGCCTGCCGTCGGGCCGAAAACTTGACCGAATTCGCCGCGCGGGTGGAAAAAGAAACCGGGCTGGTGCTGGACGTCATTTCCGCCGATGAAGAAGCCTCGTTGGCCCTGGCCGGGTGCGCGCCGTTGCTGGATGAGGACCGTTCCTGGGCTTTGGTGTTCGATATCGGCGGTGGTTCGACCGAATTGATCTGGGTGGAACAGAAAGACGGAAGAGCGGTGGTGCGCGATGTGTTGTCGCTGCGTTTGGGGGTGGTGACCTTGTCCGAAAAATATGGCGACACCATTCACGACCCTGCCGTTTATAATGCGGTGGTCACGGAATTGGCTGAGATGATCAAACCCTTTGGCGTTCGCAATGACATCGAGCGGATGATGCGCAACTGCGATGCTCAGGTGCTGGGCACCTCGGGAACGGTGACCACCTTGGCGGCGGTCCATTTGGGTTTGGCCCGCTATGACCGCAATCAGGTGGATGGGACCGAAATGACCTCGGGGCAAATCCGCTTTGTCACTGAACAATTGGGCGCGATGAGCAAACGCGAGCGGTCTCGTCACCCATGTATTGGGGCGGGGCGGGCCGATCTGGTGTTGGCGGGCTGCGCCATCTTGGAGTCCATGCGCCTGAGTTGGGATTTCGAAATGTTGAGGGTGGCTGATCGCGGCGTGCGCGAGGGAGTCTTGCTCAAGATGATGAATACGATGCTCGAACAGTCGTATGGACACGAGAAGGCTTTTAGGCAATGAGCGCTAAAAAAGGGGGCGGCTGCAAAACGCCCGGAGCCGGAAGTCGGCAGTTGGCGGTGCGGGTTAAGACCGCTCGTGGACGCAAGCCGTCTTCGACCCGATGGTTGCAGCGGCAATTGAACGACCCTTATGTGGCCGAAGCAAAGGCCCAAGGCTATCGCTCGCGCGCCGCTTTCAAGCTCAAGGAATTGGACGACCGCTTTCATTTCCTGCGCCCCGGCGTGAAGGTGGTCGATCTGGGGGCCGCGCCGGGCGGTTGGACCCAGGTGGCGGTCGAACGGCTTAAGTCCGATCGAGAGGGCTGTTCCAGCGCGGTGGTCGGCATGGATATTCTGGATTGGGACCCGGTGCCGGGCGCCACCACCTTGGTGGGTGACTTCACCGCCCCCGACAGTCCCGACCGGTTGCGCGACGCTTTGGGCGGCAAGGCCGACGTGGTTTTATCGGATATGGCCGCCCCTACCACCGGCCATCCGCCCACCGACCATCTGCGCATTGTCGGCTTGGTCGAGGTGGCGTTGGACTTCGCCTTGAGCGTGCTGGCGCCGGGGGGGATTTTTATCGCCAAGGTGTTCCAAGGCGGCACGGAAAAAACCTTGTTGGATATGCTCAAACGCAATTTTTCCATCGTTCGTCATGCCAAGCCGCCAGCCAGCCGCGCCGAATCCGCCGAGACTTACGTCGTTGCCACGGGTTTTAAAGGATTAGACCAAACGACCTCTTGAAGGCTCGCGCTGGCATGTGTAACGTGTGCCGTCAACCCGTCACCTTGGAGTTGGCATGGAAATCAAAGAAGCCCTGACATTTGACGACGTTCTGCTAGTCCCGGCGGAATCGACCGTTTTGCCCGCGCATGTGGACACCAGCAGCCGCGTTTCGCGCTCGGTGTCATTGGGCATTCCGCTGATTTCAGCCGCCATGGACACCGTCACCGAAGCCCGCTTGGCCATCGTCATGGCCCAGTTCGGCGGCATGGGGGTCATTCACAAAAATCTGACCATCGAAGAACAGGCCGCAGAAGTGCGCAAGGTTAAGAAGTTTGAATCTGGCATGGTGGTCAATCCGGTGACCATCCACCCCGAACAAACCTTGGCCGAGGCATTGAAGCTGATGGCCGACTATCGCATCTCGGGCATTCCGGTGGTCGAGCGCGGCAGCACGCGACTGGTGGGGATTTTGACCAACCGCGACGTGCGCTTCGCCACCAATCCCCGGCAACCGGTCAGCGAATTGATGACCCACGACAAATTGGTCACCGTGCGCGAAGGCGTGCAAAAGGATGAAGCCAAACGATTGCTGCACCAGCATCGGATCGAAAAGCTGTTGGTGGTGGACGGCGAATATCGGTGCGTCGGACTGATCACCGTTAAGGATATCGAAAAAGCTCAGGCCCATCCCCATGCCTGTAAGGACGAACAAGGCCGCTTGCGGGTGGCTGCGGCCACCGGCGTCGGCGATGACGGCGTGGCCCGGGCCGAAGCGCTGTTGGATTCCGGGGTCGATATCGTGGTGGTCGACACAGCCCATGGCCATTCCTCGGGCGTTTTGAAGACCGTCAGCAAGATCAAGGCATTATCCAGTCGCGCCCAAGTGATCGGCGGCAATATCGCCACGCCGGACGCCGCCCGCGCCCTGGCCGACGCCGGAGCCGACGCGGTCAAGGTCGGCATAGGTCCGGGCACCATCTGCACCACCCGTATGGTGGCGGGGGTGGGCGTGCCGCAATTGTCGGCGGTTCTGGAAGTGGCTGAAGTGACTCGCGAGCGCGGCATCGCCTTGATCGCAGATGGCGGCATCAAGTATTCGGGCGATATCGCCAAGGCTATTGCCGCCGGGGCCGATTGCGTGATGATCGGCTCGCTGTTCGCCGGGACCGAGGAAAGCCCCGGAGAGGTGTTTCTGTATCAGGGCCGTTCGTACAAATCCTATCGCGGCATGGGGTCGTTGGGGGCAATGGCGCGAGGCTCGGCTGACCGCTATTTCCAGGCGGAAGTCACCGACGAATTGAAGCTGGTGCCTGAAGGCGTCGAAGGCCGCGTGCCCTATAAAGGCGCGGTGGGGACGGTCATTCATCAGCTGGTGGGCGGTTTGCGGGCCGGCATGGGCTATACCGGCAACGCCACCATCGCGGACATGCAGAGCAAATGCACCTTCCGCCGCATCACCAACGCGGGCCTGCGCGAAAGCCACGTTCACGATGTGTCGATCACCAAGGAAGCGCCGAACTACAAGAGCGATTAGCCCTTCTTCGCTTCGACCAAGGGCATCAGTTCCTGGATGACCCGGTCGAGGACCTCGTCCCAATCGCCCTCGGTTTTCTGGCGGAACAGCCGCATGGTCGGATACCAGGGCGAATCCTCGCGGTCTTGCAACCACCGCCAGTCGGGCATGGTCTTGAGCAAGGTCCACACCGGCAAGCCCAAGGCGCCGGCGATGTGAGGAACCGACGTGTCGGTGCTGATGATCAAATCCATATTCTGCATGACTGCGGCGGTATCGACCACATTGTCAGGTCCGGCATTGTAGTCGGGGCCCAAGGTCACAACCTCCATTCCTTCGGGCAAGGACTTCAGTTGGTCCAAGCCTGGACCCATTTGCAGGGAGATCAGGGTGACGCCAGGAATGCGGGCAAGGGGGGCGTATTTGGTGACAGGAATGGAGCGCCCTCGATCCATCAGGCTGGGATTGCCTTGCCAGGCGATGCCGATGCGGAAACCGCCTTTGGGCAGGCGTTCGGCCCACTTGGCGTCCATTTCCGGTTCGTGGGTCAGGAACGGCACATGGCTGGGAACATTTTCCACCTTGAAACCACCCACATGGGGAAGAATGTAGAGCGAGCAAATATAGTCGTACCCAGGAGGATCGGACGCAACCAGTTCGATTTTGGGGTGGGTGCCAATGATCCGCCACAAAGAGGGAGTCACCCTAAAATACAATTTCTTGCAGCGATCCGCCAAAGCGGGCAGATGGGAATAGAATTGCAAGGTGTCGCCTAAGCCGTGATCGGCATAGACCAGCAGGGTTTTGTCCTCCAGATCCTGTCCGCTCCAGATGCTGAGTTTTAGGCTTTCGACAGATTGCTCATACCACTTCTGCAAGCGAGCACCGGCCTCTTCGTACCGGCGCAGGTTCAGCAACGCGGTGGCGATGACGTGATGGGACGGAGTCACCGCCGGTCGGTATTTCAGCACATGAAGATGGCAGGCAATGGCTTCCTCGAAAAAGCCAGCATCGTATAGGTCCAGGCCCAGATTGAAGATTTCGGCCAGGAAAACATCATCGATGCCCGTTTGCCACACATCCAACTTGTCGGGGTAGCCGCGGGTGGCGGCGGTAAAGCCGTCGACGCTTTCCACTAAGCAATGACCGGCCAGCAGGGTCGGCAGCATCAGGTTCGGATTGATCGACGCGGCGTGCTTAAAACAGAATAAGGCATGATCCATCATGCCAAGCGCTTTCAAGGAGCGCCCGTATTCCATCCATATAACCGGCGAATCGCTGGCGGTTTGCAACAATCTTAGGGCAAAGGCGATCGCTTCGTAATGTTGATTGTTGGCGCGGAACGTCTCGAAGGTTTGCCGCAAGGTGCGTTCAATGACGGCAAGTTGAGCAAGAGCGTCTTGGGGCTTTGTTTCGGCGTCGCTATTCTGGTTTGCTTCAGCGTCGTTGGTCTGGGGGGAAATCGTTTCGGCAGACATTGTTTCCATCACACTCTATGCATTTCAAACGATTGGATCTAAAACGGCGTTCTTTCAAAGCGTGAGGCATTATCCTTCGCTCTGATCGGAATGGTCAAGCGCCGCACATTACTGTAAGACCATTTCTCGCGCACCCGGTAAATGACCTGACTTTAGACCCGATTGCCCTTTAACCCAGAAAAGCGATTATTGCCGTGACCCCAGCTGGACGTCTTGCCGCCACCATTGAAATTCTGGACGCCATCGCCGAAAGCGGGCGACCGGGCGATCAGGTTGCCTCTCAGTATTTTAAAGGCCGCCGCTATATCGGCTCGAAGGATCGCCAATGGATTGCCCAGGCGGTATGGCGAGTGTTGCGGCGCAAGGCGCGCCTGGATTGGCTGTTGGCTTCGATCAATGTCGATCCCATCGATTCCCGCGCCCGCGTCTTGGCCGATCTGGTGGTCGAGGGCGGGGAAATGCCTGCGGCCGAGATGTTCCAAGGCCCCCATGCGGCGACGCCTCCCGATGCCCTGGATCGCAAGATGATGGAGCGTCTGCACAAACAATCCCTGTTTCATCGCGACATGCCTGCCTGGGTAAAAAGTGAGTTTCCCGAATGGCTGGAACCGCGTCTGACCAACGTGTTCAAGGACGAATTGCCCCGCGAAATGGGAGCCATGCGCGACGAAGCGCCGCTGGATTTGCGGGTCAATACCCTGAAAGGCACGCGCGAGCAGGCCATGGCGGTTCTGGCCGCGCAGAATATTCCGTCAACTCCGACACCTCATTCGCCCATAGGTCTGCGCTTGGAAAAGCGGGTGGCGCTGGTGCAAGTAGAGGCTTGGCGCAGCGGTCTGGTGGAAGTGCAGGATGAAGGCTCGCAATTGGTCGCGTTGCTGGCGGATGCCAAACCCGGCATGTCCGTGGTCGATTATTGTGCCGGAGCCGGTGGCAAGACCTTGGCCTTGGCCGCCGACATGGACAATAAGGGCAGGCTGATCGCCTGCGACGTGGCCGAATGGCGGGTGGATCGCGCCCAAGATCGGTTGCGTCGGGCTGGCGTTCATAATGTTACCCGACGGGTGATTGGCGGCGAAAGCGACAAATGGATCAAGCGCAACGCGGGCATGTTCGACCGGGTTTTGGTGGATGCGCCGTGCAGCGGCACTGGAACCTGGCGGCGCAATCCCGACGCCAAATGGTCGTTTACTCCTACCGACCTTGAAGAAATCGTAGCCAGTCAGGCGGTTATTTTGGCAAGTGCGGCGCGCTTGGTGAAACCGGGCGGACGGTTGATCTATGCGACTTGCTCGATCCTGGGGGAAGAAAACGAAGCGCAAATCGAGCACTTCTTATCCGCCGATCCGTCTTTCTCGCAAATCCCGGTGGCCGACATTTGGGCCGAGCGCACAGTTAACCCCTGTCCTGTCGCCACGCCGTCGTTGCGCCTGTCGCCTATGTCACACGGCACCGACGGTTTCTTCTGCGCGGTCATGGTCAAGAAAGCGGATTAATACCAACGACAAGAAACTTTGACTCTTGCCGTTGGTGCCGCCGCCATTGAGGCGGCGACCGAGTTGTTATTCAGAGCGAACCTTCACATAGTCGCCAGGGGCGTTGCAGATCGGCTTTAATTTGCCTTTTCCGGGGACGCGGGCGGGAACCTTGGCTCCAGCGCGTTTTTCCACCCAAGCCTGCCAATCGACCCACCACGAGCCATGGTGCTGGGTGGCATTGTCCAGCCAAGCTTGCGGCTTTTTATACCAGCGCGGATTGGTCCAGTAATTGTAACGATCGGCCACCGGCGGATTGACGACCCCGGCCACGTGCCCTGAACCGGACAGGACGAAGCGGATGGAGCCGGGCACCTTTTGATGCAAGCTATAGGTGCTGATCCATGGCGCGATATGATCTTCCTTGGTCGACAGCATATAGAGCGGCGTCTTGATCAGTCCCAAATCAATGGGGATGCCGGCCAAGGTGATGCCGCCTTGTTTGACCAGTTTGTTTTCCTTGTACATCAACCGCAGATAGGAGCCGTGCATGGCGGCGGGCATCCGGGTCGAATCCGAGTTCCAATACAGCAAATCGAAGGGGAAGGGTTCCTTGCCCAGAAGGTAGTTGTTGATGACGAACGACCAGATCAAATCGTTGGAGCGCAACAGGTTGAAGGTGGTGGCCATGTCGCGGCCTTCAAGAAAACCCGTTTCGCTCATCTTGTTTTCCAAGGTGCTGACCTGAACGTCGTCGATAAATACGCCCAATTCGCCCGGATCCTCGAAATCGGTCATGGTGGTCAGCAAGGTGCAGGACAAGACCCGATGATCGTGATTGGCCGCCATGTAGGCCAAGGTCGCGGTCATCAAGGTGCCGCCGATGCAATAGGCCAGGACGTTGACATGGGACTGTCCGGTGGCCTTCTCGATGGCCAAGAGGGCGGCCAGAGGGCCTTCCAGCATATAATTCTCGATGTCCTTGTGGGCCAGTTCGGGGCCGGGATTAACCCAGGAAATCAGAAACACGGTATGGCCCTGGTCGCGGGCCCAGGCCACCAGGGAATTTTTGGGGCGCAGGTCTAAGATGTAATATTTGTTGATCCACGGCGGCACGATCAGCAACGGTTTTTCGAAAACTTCTTCGGTGGTGGGCGCGTATTGGATCAGCTCCATCAAGTCATTGCGGAAAACCACCTTGCCGGGCGTGGTGGCGATGTTCTCGCCCACCTTGAAGGCGTCGTAATCGGTCATGCTGATGGCCAGCTTGCCCTTGCCGCGCTCCAGATCGGACAACATATTCTTCAAGCCCTTGAGCAGATTTTCTCCGCCCGTTTCGATGGTGGCTTTCAGCACTTCCGGGTTGGTCATGACGAAATTGGACGGCGCCATGGCATCGACGAATTGACGGGTATAGAACTCCACCTTTTGGGCTTGACGCGGCTCCATGCCCTCGACGGTGTGGACCAACCCCTGAATCCAGCGCGACGACAGCAAATAGGATTGCTTGATGAAATCGAAGATCTCGTTGGCTTCCCACATTTCGTCCTTGAAACGGCGGTCGGTGGGATGCGGCAGGGCGATCGGGTCGGCTTCCGCCCCCATGATGCGCCGGGTGGTGCTTTGCCACAGGGACATGTAATTTTGCCACAAAGACAGGTTGGCCTCGATCAAGCGCTGGGGATCGCTGAGCAGTTTCGTGGTCATTTCCATGAAAGCGCCGCCGATATTGTAGGGATCGGGGCGAGAAAGGGACTCCTCCAACGGATTGCGTTCCAAAAACTCGGCGATCAGTTTTTGCCCGCGTTCGGCGATATAGGCCATTGTTTCTTGTAAATCGGTCGATCCAGATCCCCCGCTGGCTATTTCTTTACGTTCAGACATCAACACTCCCCTTCACATTCCGGTGCCGCCCTGTTAAACGTGGTTCTTAAGGTTTAGTATGGTGTTTTACCTGTTTAACCGCCGCGAGGAAACGGCTGACCATGGCCCAATCAGAAGAAAAATCGCAAATGATCTCGATTATGGCTTACGACAGTAATCGGATGGCATCTCAAACTCGGACCACGCTTGTTGGTTTTGCAAAGTTGGCCATCTGCCTTGCCCCCCTGCTGATGGCGGGATGCTCATCCGTGCCTACGGAACTCAACCCGGTTCACTGGTTTGACTGGGCCATGGATGACGGGGCCGACGACGAAGACAGCGTGGCCGATGCCGTAACGACTGGCGGCACGAACGCGCCCCGTCCTTCGAACGGACTGGTGGGCGATGGCGCCAATGCTGGCTATGCCGCTCCTATCCGTCGCGACGTGGCCGAAACCAAGCCTTTGGTCAAGCGCACTAACGACGCGACGGCGCAAGCCATTGCTGCCGCCTCGGTGAAGTCCTCTCCAGCAGCCCCCGTTGCTTCGGGTGTTCCGGCTCAAGCTCCGTCCATGGTTCCTCCGGCCAAGCCCGATGTTCCGGCGGTGGTGGTTTCATCCGGCAATGCGTCGCTTGAGGACCATTATCGCCAACGTCTGCAAGAATCCGCAGTAAGCTCGGTGGCGGCTACGCAATCCATGACTGCGGCCTATGCCGGTGGCGGATCCGGTTTGCCGCCGTTGCATCTCAATCCGCCCAAAAGCATGGCTGTAACCGGTGGGGGCGCTTCAGGCTCGTCCTTCCAGGTGGCCGCGCTCAATTTTCGGCAGGGTTCGAGCGAGCTTAGCCCCAGCGATCAGGAATCTTTGCGCGAAGTTGTCCGTCTGTTTAAGAAAAACGGCGGCATGGTGCGGATTTTGGGTCTGGGCATCGGTGACTTTGGCGGCGTTTCCTATCAGCCCGCCATTGTGATATCGTCGCAGACCACTAAGTCGGGGCCCGCCACGTCCATTGGACGGGCCGAGGCCATCGCCCGGGAACTGACTCGTCAGGGCGTTCCCGGTTCCAAGATCCTGGTGGGCGCCGTCGCTCCTGGGACGCCGCCTTCACCTGATGGGGCCGCTGCACGAATCTATTTGGATTTGTGAGCAGGCCATAGCGCCTAACCAAGGGCAAATTTCTTTCGAGAGTCTGGTTCCATGAGTCAGGAATTTCACAGAATTAAGCGGTTGCCGCCTTACGTTTTCGCCGAGGTCAACGCGATGAAGGCCAAGGCTCGCGCCGCTGGCGACGATATCATCGATTTCGGCATGGGCAATCCCGACCAGCCGACCCCGCCGCACATCGTCGACAAGTTGATCGAGGCCGCCCGCAATCCCCGCGCCCATCGCTATTCGACCTCGCGCGGCATTCCCGGTTTGCGCAAGGCTTTGGTGAATTATTACGAGCGACGCTTCAACGTTTCGCTCGATCCTGACAGCGAAGCTATCGTTACCTTGGGCTCGAAGGAAGGCTTAGCCAATCTGGCCAACGCCATCACCTCGCCCGGCGACATCGTGCTGGTGCCCAATCCCAGCTATCCCATCCATCCCTATGGCTTCATCATCGCCGGGGGGTCATGCCGCTATGTGCCGGTGACGCCCGACAAGGATTTCGTCATCGCCTTGGACCTGGCGGTCCGCCATTCGGTGCCCAAGCCCATCGCCTTGGTGTTGAACTATCCCAGCAATCCTACGGCGTTGCTGGCGGATTTGGACTTCTATGCCGAGGTGGTGGAGTTCTGTCGTCGTCACGGCATTTGGATTTTGTCCGATCTGGCCTATGCCGAGATCTATTTTGACGTGCCGCCACCGCCCTCGATCTTGCAGGTGCCGGGGGCCAAGGACATCGCGGTGGAATTCACCTCTATGTCCAAGACCTACAACATGCCCGGATGGCGCATCGGCTTTGCTGCGGGCAATAAGACGCTGATCGGCGCGTTGGCCCGGATCAAAAGCTATTTGGATTATGGCGCGTTCACCCCCATTCAGGTGGCGGCGACGGCGGCTTTGAACGGTCCGCAGGATTGCGTCGAGGAAATCCGCCAGATGTACAAGGATCGGCGCGACGTGCTGATCGAGGGACTGTCTGGGTCGGGTTGGGACATTCCGTCGCCTCCGGCTACCATGTTCGCCTGGGCGCCCATTCCGCCCGCTTTCGCCCATCTGGGGTCGCTGGAATTTTCCAAGCTGCTGATGCGCGAGGCCAAGGTGGCGGTGGCGCCAGGCATCGGTTTTGGCGAATACGGCGATCAGTTCGTCCGCATCGGGTTGGTGGAAAACCGCCATCGGACCCGTCAAGCGGTGCGGACCATCAAGCAATTCCTGACCAATTACGACAAGGTCTTGGAAGAATCGGAAAAATTGCGGGTGGTGACAGGGTGATGAGCAACTCCAATGACTTGAAAGTGGCGGTGGCCGGTTTGGGAACGGTCGGCGGCGGCGTGCTTGATCTTTTGGACGCCCAAGCGGATGTGTTGCGGCAACGGGCGGGACGGACCGTTCGGCTGGTGGCATGTTCGGCTTTGGTCAAGCGCGACCCCATGCCCAAGGAGGCGGCGTTTTATCCCGATGCCCGCGCCATGGCCCGCGACGCCGATTACGACGTGCTGGTCGAGCTGATTGGCGGCGGCGACGGCATTGCGCTCGACATCGTGACAACGGCGTTGGAACGGGGCCGCTCGGTGGTGACCGCCAACAAGGCGATGATCGCCCATCACGGTTTGAAGCTGGCCAATCTGGCCCAGGAAAAAGACGTGTCGCTGGGGTTCGAGGCCTCGGTGGCCGGGGCGATCCCCATTATCAAGACCCTGCGCGAAGGTTTGGCGGGCAACCATGTCAGCCGCGTCATGGGCATATTGAACGGCACCTGCAATTACATCCTGACCACCATGCGGGCCAGTGGCCGTGATTTTGCCGACGTGTTGGCCGAGGCTCAAGCCTTGGGCTATGCCGAAGCCGATCCTACGTTCGACATCGACGGCATCGACACGGCGCATAAGCTTTCCATTCTGGCCGGTCTGGCTTTTTCCATGCCGGTGGATATCGCGTCCGTGGGCTGCGAGGGCATTCGCCATGTTTCGGCCCTGGACATTCAATTCGCCGACGAGCTGGGCTACCGCATCAAATTGCTGGGCGTGGCCGAGCGTGGACCCGATGGCGTCCGCGCCAACGTCTATCCCACCATGGTGCCTTTGGCCTCTCCGCTGGCCCATGTGGATGGGGTGATGAACGCGGTGGTGACTGAAAGCGATTTCGCCGGCCGCACCATCTTGGGCGGGCGCGGGGCTGGCGCTCGGCCAACCGCCTCGGCGGTGGTGTCCGATTTGGTCGATCTGGCCCGTGGCGCGCATTTGCCCATGTTCGGCGTGCCGGTGGATCAGTTGCAAACCTATCCCCAAGTGCCTAGCGCTTTGCGCCGCACCGCTTGCTATATCCGTCTGACCGTGACCGACGAACCGGGCGTGCTGGCCGATATCGCCTCGGCCTTGCGGGACGAGAAGATTTCTATGGAGCAAGTGTTGCAGCGCAGCCGCTCGCCGTCCGAAACCGTGCCCGTGGTCTTGATCCTGCACGAAACCGACGAGGCAAGTCTAGCCCGCGCCATCGACCGCATCTCGGCCCTGCCGACAGTGGCCGATCGTCCCCATCCCATTCGTATCGAGGCCATGTGATGGCTGGGTTTCCGCCCTTCAAGATGGCGCCCGGCTTGGCGGCTTTGGACCGCAATCTGGCGCTGGAAGTGGTGCGGGTGACCGAGGCCAGCGCCTTGGCCGCATCGGCGTGGATTGGACGCGGCGACGAACGGGCTGCCGACGAGGCCGCCGTCAATGCCATGCGCCGCGCCTTGAACGGTCTGTCCATGGATGGCGTCATCGCCAACGGCGAGGGGCAATCGCAAGACGTGCCGCTGCATACGGGCGAAATGATCGGCAACGGCTTGGGGCCCAAGGTGGATATCGCCTTGTGCGCGCTGGAGGGTCGTACCGCCTGCGCCAAGGGCGGACACAATACCTTGTCCCTGGTGGCGCTGACCGACGATGGCGGCTTTTTGAAGGTCCCCGACGACGTTCATATGGAAAAACTGGCGGTGGGTCCCGGCTTGCCCGACGGCTTGCTGGATTTGGATCTTCCGGCCAAGGAGACGATCAAACGCTTGGCCAAGGCCAAGGGCGTGCCGATGGCGGACATTACCGCCTGCGTCTTGGATCGCCCCCGTCACGCCGATCTAATCGGCGAGCTTTATGATATCGGCATTAAGGTGGTGCTGATCGATGACGGTGACGTTTCTGGCGCCATTGCCACCGGCATGGCCGATAGCGCCATCGACATTTATATGGGCTCGGGCGGCGCCGCGCAGGGTGTCTTGGCAGCCGCCGGGCTGAAATGTCTGGGCGGACAGATGCAGTGCCGCTTTTTGCTGCGCAACGAGGAAGAACGGACCCGCTGCCGCCGATTCGGTTTGGACGAGTTGGATCGCAAGCTGGATATCGGCCAAATGGTCAGCGGCGAGGTTATGCTGGCCGCCACGGGCATTACCGACGGCCATCTGTTAAAGGGCATCTACCGCCGTGGCGAACGGGCCGAAAGCCATTCGTTGGTGATGCGGTCCCTGACCGGCACCATGCGGTGGCTGACCGCTCATCACGATCTGGGCAAATTGGGAGAAAACGGTCTAGGCCGCCCCAATAATGTCCACTAAAGCCTTTCTGGGAGTCGAGACTTCGTTTGGCAACCGGCGCTGGATCGAGCGCCCTGGCGACCCGCGATTGGCCTTGGCCTTGTCGCAGCGTTACGCCTTGCCGGAAATCGTCGGACGGGTGATGGCGTCCAGGGGCGTCACTTTGGATGCGGCGGAGTCCTATCTATCGCCCACCTTGCGGGATTTGATGCCCGACCCCTCTCATTTGCTGGACATGGATCGCGGCGCCGGTCGGATTGCTCAAAGCGTGATAGCGGGGCAGACAATCGGCGTGTTCGGCGATTACGACGTGGATGGGGCGACCTCGTCGGCGCTGCTGGCCAATTATCTGCGGTCGGTCGGAGCGACGGCCCTAATCCATATTCCCGACCGGGTGCGCGACGGCTATGGCCCAAACCTTCCCGCCTTGCTGGCTTTGCAAGCCAAGGGGTGCGCGGTGGTGATCACGGTGGATTGCGGCATTACCGCGTTCCAGGCGGTTGATGGGGCCACCGAGGCCGGTTTGGACATGATCGTGGTGGATCACCATGCCGCCGAACCTCGGCTGCCCAAGGCGGTGGCGGTGATCAATCCCAATCGGGTGGACGAGACCTCTCCCCATGGCCATCTGGCGGCTGTGGGGGTGACGTTCCTGCTGGTGGTGGCGATCAATCGCGCCTTGAAGCAAGCGGGCTGGTTCGGTCCCAATCGACCCGAGCCCGATGTCAGACGCCATCTGGACATCGTCGCCCTGGGCACGGTGTGCGACGTGGTGCCGCTGCTGGGGGTCAATCGGGCCTTGGTGGCACAAGGATTGAAGGTGTTGGCGGGCCGCTCCAATCCCGGCTTGGCGGCGCTGGCCGACGTCGCCAAAGTTTCCGAAAGCCTGGACGCCTATCATTTGGGGTATGTGTTGGGACCCAGGGTCAATGCGGGGGGCCGGGTGGGCGAGGCTCCGCTGGGGGCCGACCTGCTGTCGTCGCAGGATTACGAGCAGGCTTTGGTCCTGGCGCAGCGTCTGGACGGCTATAACCAGGACCGCCAGCAGATCGAGGCCGCCATGCTGCTGGCCTCCATGGAGCAGGCCGAGGGCCGCCCCGACGACGGCTTGCCGCTGCTGATGGTCGATGGCGTCGATTGGCATCCCGGCATCGTCGGACTGATAGCCTCGCGCTTGAAAGAGCGCTATGGACGGCCCGCGTGCGCGGTGGCCTTTGACGGGCCTTCGTCCGAGGCCTTGGGCAAGGGCTCGGGCCGGTCAGTGGCTGGATTGGATTTGGGCGCCGCCATCATCGCCGCCCGGCAAGAGGGCTTGCTGATCGCGGGCGGCGGTCACGCCATGGCGGCGGGCTTCACGGTCACTCGATGCAAGTACGATGCCTTCAAGCACTTCCTGGCCCAGAGGCTGCACGAACAAATGACCGGGGATCTTACGCCGATCTTGGAATTGGATGGGGCACTGGATTGCGCGGGGGCCACGGTGGAAACGGTGGAAACCCTGAAAAAATTGGGGCCGTTCGGGTCTGGCAATGCCGAGCCCAAATTCGCCATCATCGCGGCCCGCGTGGTCAAGGCCGATGTGGTCGGGCAGGGGCATGTGCGCTGTATCCTCACCGGAACCGGTGGCCAACGCCTGAAAGCCATCGCCTTCCGCGCCGTTGATAATGAAATCGGCCAAGCGCTGCTGACAGCGACGCCTGGCGCGACCTTTCATTTCGCCGGTTCCTTGCGGATCGACTCGTGGCAAGGCAACACCCAGACCCAACTGATCATCGACGATATGGCCTCGGTCTGAAGAAATATTCGAATTCTTCAACGAAGCCCTTGAACTAAGGCAAACTATCCGCTATCAAGACGCCCTTGCCGATACCGGCCCTCTTGCGTCCCCATCGTCTAGAGGCCTAGGACACTGCCCTTTCACGGCGGCGACAGGGGTTCGAATCCCCTTGGGGACGCCAATGAGATCAATGAGATAGAAGCCGCCGTTTGGCGGTTTTTACTTTTGTACGGCAAAAATACGGCAAAGGTGTTCCCGGAAATGGGTGGATAAGTGTGGATGAAGGACAACGAAGCATCTTCCACCTGAACCCTTATTGCGGGGTATATGGTGCCGACAATGGTGTCGGTTAAGGCGACGCCATCTGGATATGTGGCTGTAAAATTCACCACCTCGTCAGGCTTGGGGAAATGACGTGATCCAATGATTGCAATTTTACAGGCCACGTTCTGACAGTCCAAATGTTAAAGCCTCTATCACCGAGGGGGCGGGTATATGGTGCCGGGGATGGGTATGCCCGGTTTTTAAATGGACCGGAGTGGGTCCCATCACAATGGGGATCTATAC
>CAIYCT010000053.1 GCA_903924765.1 uncultured Rhodospirillaceae bacterium
AAATATCCCTTTTTCCAAAATGGGCGCGGTCATGGATGGTAAGGCGCCAGTATATTTTAAGGCAACATTTCAGGAGACCCTCAATTTGATAAGGGAGACACGTGATTATATCCAATATCAGTCGGTCATTGATACCCAGAAGCTCCCTATGAAGGAGAGGCTCGCGGTTATCACTGAACATGAGCGCATAACAAACCGGTTGATAACAGCGATGGCCTGGCTCATAACAGAGAGGGTTGTTTATGAGGGTGAGCTTGCCCTTACGGATTTGTTATCATTCGACACATTGGTATCTAGGGGGCGTGTATTAGCTGATTGCACTTCATCAGAAAATCAGGCATTGCCGGTTAGGCTTCGAGAGTTACTCGACAAGAGCCATGGCATTTATACCAGGGTAATGAGGCTCGATGACATGGTTCGTCGTACTACTGAACAGCGGTAGCTAGTTAGCACACGAACCTCCTTTTTAATCTCAAAACCCATCAACCTGTGTGCATCTCTGGAGTGCTCGTGCATGTTGGGGCGAAGCGGAAAAATCAATGCCGGGCAGGCCATCGCAGATGCAGTGGCATCAGCAAGAGCGGAAGTGTTAACGGAAGTTGCGACGCTGGCGAATGCTGCTGTGAAAGGTGAGCCGATTCAGGTCGGCGACATCGCTTCGGCTATGGCTCCGCTAGCTCAAGCATTAACGGCCCTCCGCAGGGACGGTACCACGACATTGTCGAGGGCGAGCGCGACACTTACCTCGGCCATGTCCGGGGTCGCTGGCATGCGGCTGAAGCTGGGCGAAAGCCTGGAGCGGACCGACGAAAGCCGCAAGGAGGCCGAGATGGTCGTCTCAGGCATCGACGGGTTGACCCGTATCGGCAACACGATCTCGGAAGGTTCTATGGAGATTTCGCAACTGGCATCAGAGGCGGTGTGCGCTTCAGGATTGGCCGTTGGAGAATCCGCCTCCATCCGGGAGCATCTGGACGCCTTGTGGGAACGCATCAGACTGCTATCCGAAGCACAGTCCGGCATCGCGAAGATGGCTCATGAGATGAAATCGATTGCCAAAAGGACGACCCTGCTGGCGCTAAATGCTGGCATTGAAGCCGCCCGAGCCGGGGCTGCGGGCAGAGGGTTTGCCGTAGTAGCTCATGAGGTGAAGGCGTTGTCTGCGCAAGCGACGGCCACCGCAGACGAGATGACGGAGCGGTCGGTCATGCTTGGCCAAGAGACGACGGCAGTCTTAGGGCAGGCAAAGGTTTTCCAGGAAAGCCTCGATAACCTAAGTGAGAACCTGCAGACCGCACAACATGCCATAACAAAACTTGATTATGGCTGTATGAATTCGGCTTCTGACATGCAACAAAGCTCAGAGATTCTAAAAACTCAAGGCGACGCCACAAAATATGTGATGGAGCGGATTACATTAGCGGCTCAGAACTCATCCGAAGCGGTTGATGCTGTCCGTAGTGTGTCCGATACCTTTTCTGCAGTTGGTGACTCTATAGGAAGTTTGGCGGATCGGTTTGCTGGCGAGATAAAAGACGCCTTTGCGATGATGGAGTTGGCTCGCGCCGATCACTCCGCCTTCAAACGAAAGATTTTTGCGGCATCATGTAGCAAAAGCCACAGCTATTTAAGGTTGTCGCGTCACGCAGATTATCTTGCTCTGGCTAGTAGATCCCGGTCGCGAAAATGGGCATGATCGGCGTCGCCGAATTACGGGGTCGCCATGCCACAGCACTTCCTTCTAACCGCCGACGCGCGCACGATCTCCTTGGCCAGGATCATGACGATGACCGTCGCCGAAGCGGAAGAAATGTTCGCAATGATCCGCTGGCCGGCGACCAACGGAAAGCCGGTTTGCCCAAAGTGCAGTTGCGACAGCAGTTACGATTGCCGACGACCCAATTGTGCTCCTCGCTGGCGCTGTAAAAAATGCTTGAGAGACTTCAGCCTCACCAGCGGCACCAGCTTCGCTTACCACAAGCTGCCGATCCGGGACTACCTCGCGGCTACCGTGATGTTCGTCAACGGTGCGAAAGGCAAGGCCGCGCTTGAATTGAGCCGCGACCTGGACGTCCAGTATAAGACGGCCTTTTGTCTGGAGCACAAGCTCCGCGAGGCGGTGGCCAAGGGCGTCGCGGCGAACCAGCTCGGCGGCATCGACAAGATCGCCGAGGTCGATGGCGCCTATTTCGGTGGTCATGTCCGGCCCGAGAACCGCAAGGAGGACCGCATCGACCGGCGCCTCAAGGAGAACCAGAGCGGCAAGCGCAAGGTGGTCGTGGTCATCACCGAGCGTGGTGGTCGCAGCAAGACGAAAGTCTTCGGCAGCGAGGACGAGGCCACCGGGTTTATCCAGCGCTCGCTTGGCAAGGGCACCATCGTTCATGCCGACGAGTCCAATGCCTGGAACGATCTGCACGGCCGGTTCAAGACCTTCCGAGTCAACCACTCGGTGGAGTACAAGGGCGAGGATGGCGCCTGCACCAACAACGCCGAGTCCTACTTCTCCCGGCTGCGCCGGTCGGAATTCGGCGTCCATCACGTCATCAGCGGCGCCTATCTCGATCGCTATGCGCAGGAGATGGCCTTCCGCGACGACAACTGTCGCACCCCCAATGGCGCGCTGTTCCGCCGGGTGCTGGAACTGATCTGCACCACCGGCCCCAGCCGGGACTTCGTCGGCTACTGGCAAAGGTCCTGGGCTGCCTGATGGTCAGTCGCGGATCCGCCAGCAAACGGACCCGCCCACCTTCACCCGTTCGATCGTTGTCCTGGCCCGATCGAGAGTGCTGATAACCGTCCGCTGGATCAAGTCGTGGGCGCGGATGTCGCCATCCGGGATACTCTTGATCCGGATCAGGTCGGTGATGATGGCGCTGGTCGGCAGCGGTTCCGGCGCGTCACGGAGCAGATCGCAAGCAAGGCGGACGCATTGCCAACAGGTCTGGTGACATCTTCTCTCTGTTTTGGATTTCGCGTCAAGAGAGTGATTGGGTGCGGTCGTCCCCGCTTTCCATCTAGGGCATGCACACAAGTCTGAGCCCTCGGTGTATCTGATAAAATGAATTCAACCCATTCCTGTATGTAATAGGCCCTGGCGGCCTTGACGAGCGGTACCCATCCCAGCCACCGATCC
>CAIYCT010000054.1 GCA_903924765.1 uncultured Rhodospirillaceae bacterium
GACGGTGCCCGAGACTTCCGCGTTACATTGGTCGGCACAATCCTCAAACATTGCCTTGCGCTGGCCCCGTGGTAAGCTGACTGTGCTTAGCGGCACTGCCGACAAGTCGTTACCGGCCTTGCCCAAGGTGGCGGCTTCCAATGATCTTGGGATCAACAGACCTCTGACCGTAACCCTAGCCCCCTTGAGGCTGATGATATCGGCTTTCAGGTCGATCAATGTCATCAGGCGATACCCACCAATGGCGGGAGGTTTCTGGTAATCCTTGTGGACACGAGCAGCAATCGTATCCACGCAGACTTGGTGCGTATGAGGATCGGTAATGCTGGAGCAAAAATTTTCATCGGTGGAGTTGTCGGCGGCTTGGGCGGTGGTTGCCAGCGTGACCTGTGCGGCCAAGGTTAGGGCTAAAGCAAGAAGGTGTCTGTCCATTGATGTTTTTCACTTTCCATTTTTACCGAGCGAAGCCAATACCGGCCAGCCCACCAAGGCCCAAGAAATAGCCAAGATCGTACCATCCACCGCCTTAACCGCACACCCTGCTGCAAAGCCGCAATCGTAAACCTGATTCCGCTATCCGGCGAGAGCCGCGATTTTTGATGTCCTGTCTCGTCGTTATGTTGCGTCCGGCCATAGTCAACGATACCCTTGTGTAAACCCAAAGCCGTAAGGTTAGGCCTCGGCATATTGGGGGCTAGTGGATATCTTCGACCCTATGCACAATCCATTTCAGAATGTCCCTGAGGGTTTGACTGTCTGTCGGCAGATCGGTCCGACAAACGGGGGATGGAGCGGACGGGGACTGAGCGTTTCCGTGCTTCTGCACGTTTTGATCCTGTTGCTGTTTATGCTTGTTGGTCCGGTGCCGCAACCGCCCCCCCAAGAAAGAATTCTGACGGTAGGGATCGTTCATCTAGAGGGTGGCGCCATCGACGGTGGGCGGGCTGGACAGATGGAAAAGAAAGCCTTGCCCATCTCGCATCCGTCCTTTCATGCGACAGGCCAGCGGCGGCGGGTGACTGAATCGCTCCCTCTCCCCCCAGTTGCACCCCAAGATTTCGATGGTCAGTTGCGAACCGCCCTTGCCACTATTCGCAGCCAGGGCCATGGCGAAGGCCGCGACATTTCAAACCGGGGCACGGCGGGGAAAGGGCGGCAAGGCGGTTATAGCGTCAAAGATTTCATCCGCGCTCAGATACAACGGCATTGGATTTACGATTCTGCGGCGCTCGGCAAAGCCCCCTGGGTGATTTCCATCCATGTGGTGCTTGACCCTGACGGAACAGTCGCCAGCGCAACGATTGTTCCGGACCCCCGCTATCAAGCCGACGAGGCCTATATGGATTTTGCCCGCAGCGCCCGCAATGCCACATTGATATCGTCACCGTTGGACCTTCCATTGGGAACTCCGGCTGACATGCGGGATATGGTCTTGGAGTTCGATCCGCGCACGGCGATGCGGTAACAGTCCTTCATCGAATGATGCGGACGACACGGAAGCCTGCATACGTGGATATATCGAGGTCCTGACGAAGAGAATCGACCGCGAAGCGTGCCGCCGAGCGAATGAAGATAGGCAGATTGCTCCAAGAACCCCCTCGCATCACGTGTTTACGGCAATTGCCCGTCACCCATGCGCTGCCGTCTTTGGGGGCGTCCTGATAGCTTTCGTTCCAGCAATCGTCGGTCCATTGCCAAACATTGCCCAACATGTCGTAAAGGCCGAATGGATTGGGACCAAACGTATCCACCTCGGCTAAAGTCCTGTTGTCCCAAACGCTTCCACACCCATTGCAGTTGGCGTTGTTGACGCCGATCTCTGTCCCCCACCAGCGAGCCGCAGTTGTTCCCGCCCGTGCGGCATATTCCCATTCCGCTTCGCTCGGCAAGCGATACGGCCCGTTTTTAGGTTTGGATTTGTCAGTGTTTATGTTGACTTTACCGTTCAACCAAAACAGGTAGGCCTGAATATCGTCCAAATTGACGCAGACTGCGGGTAAGCGCGGCGATTCTATGGACCCAGGGGGATAAGCCAAACCATGACCTGGTGACCGCCAAGAAAAGCCCATCAGCAGATTACAGGGGGGCGGCTGATAGCCCGTTTCCCGCAGAAAGGTCAAAAACTCCTCGACGGTAACGTTATGCTTACCCATGGCAAAGGCTGGAACGACCACCTTATGGACCGGGCCTTCCGAATCAAAACGGCCAACTTCCTCCAATGGGCTGCCCATCTCGAATTCTCCAGAAGGTATAACCACAAGTTCAGGACATTCCGGACATTCCCGGAAATATTTTTGCTCCTCACTGTTTGCCGTAGAGGCGACCCCAAAAAACATCACTCCGGCCAAAAGAAAAACGTCGAATTTTTTCATCAGCCAACCGCGCCATTTCATCTTCAAGCACTCCGCTCTCTCAACCTACTCCCCGGCCCGCCCTCTCCCTGGTAGTTGCCAGCGGGGATGAACTCGATACCGGCGCTTGGAGTAACGCTCAGGTCATTTTGCACCCAGAGCATACCAATTTCCAACTTGGTCATGGTATAGCCATAACAAGCCATTGGGGACGATCATTCGTCAGTCTCACACCCGGGGCGCCTGTCGTTGTCTCGCCATCGGCAAGTAAGATGCACCGGCGGTGGCGAATGCCTCTGCAAGCCGCCTTATAGTGTCGGGATAGGGCGCTCTTGTCCTTGCCCCTCTCTCATAGTCGGCAAATGGGGTGAATGCCTTAAGATGGTTTGCGCGATCCACAAACGGAAACCGTCGCCCCATTTGGCAATGGGAACGGCGGCAATCGGGCAACGAAATCGCCGCCTTGGTCGAGGCCAAAACACCATCGTCGGAACAGGTCCAGAACGAAAAAGTCTGACATCAGACTTTTCAAAAGTCTGACAAAGGTTAATGTTCTCATTCCGTTCTAAAAGATAAACCCCGCTAAGTCATTGACCTAACGGGGTTTTTCTTGGTGGGCGCTGTAGGGATCGAACCTACGACCCGCTGATTAAGAGTCAGCTGCTCTACCAACTGAGCTAAGCGCCCGTCCGGCGATGAGCGGCGATGGAGTGCCGTCAGACCAGAGAAAGGAGGCCCGGCTTATAGAATCATCGGGGCCGGTTAGCAAGCCTGAAATTCATTTCGGCCCATATTCTTTTGCTAAATCCACATAGCCCTGGGCCGAGACCGGGAAGAATGCCAGGTCTTGTTCGCGCAGATCGCGGAACTTCTTGGCCGGATTGCCCGCCCACAATTCGCCCGTGGGAACGCGCTTGCCAGGCGTCAGCACTGCCCCGGCCGCCAGCATGGCCTTGCTTTCCACCACCGAGCCGTCCAGCAAGGTGGCGCTCATGCCGACGAAGCAATCGTCTTGCAAGGTGCAGGCGTGCAGCACGGTATGATGGCCGACGGTAATGCCCGACCCAATATAGGTTCCGTGGCCGCCCTTGGTGACGTGAATGATGCTGCCGTCTTGAATGTTGGTGCGTTCGCCAATGCGGATTTCATTGACGTCGCCACGAACCACGCAATTGAACCAAATCGCCGAGTCGGCTCCGATCTCCACGTCGCCGATGACGACCGCGCCGTCGGCGATGAAAGCGCTGGGGTGAATGCGGGGGGTGACGCCCTTATAGGGCAAAATCAAACCGGCCATGAGTGCTCCGTTGCGGGAAGAGGGGGTTACGGGAAAAGGGGTTGCTGGTCGAGGGCGGTGGTTTCGGCGAAGCCCGCCATCAGGTTGAAGTTCTGAATGGCTTGCCCCGACGCGCCCTTGACCAGATTGTCGATCACTGACACCATGATCGCCCGACCTGCAATACGGTCGTCAAACACGTTGATGTGGCAGAAGTTGGAGCCGCGAACATTGCGGGTGGCGGGCGAGACTCCTTTGGCCAAAACCTGCACGAACGGCTCTTGGGCATAGCGGTCGGACAGGATCGCCCGCAAATCGTCGGCCTTCAATCCGTTCTGGGTTTTGACGTAGATGGTCGCCAGCATGCCCCGGCTCATGGGCATCAGATGGGGGGTGAAGCTGATTTGGATGGGACGGTCCACCGCCAGCGATAGGCCTTGCTCGATCTCGGGCAAATGGCGGTGGCTGCCGATGCTGTAGGCGTGCAATCCTTCGGTCACTTCGCAATACAGGTTGGCTTCCTTGGCCGCCCGGCCCGCCCCCGACGTGCCCGATTTGGCATCGATGATCACAGGGTCGTCAGCGATGGCGCCCGAGGTCAGCAACGGAATCAGCGGCAATTGAGCGCAGGTGGGATAGCAGCCGGGATTTGCCACCAACCGGGCGGTCTTGACCTGCTCGCGAGCGAATTCGGTCAGGCCGTATACGGCTTCCTTTTGCAAGTCGGGCGCTTGGTGTTCATGGCCATACCATTGGGCGTAGGACGCGCAATCGAACAGACGGAAATCGGCGGACAGATCCACCACTTTCACGGACTGCGGCAAGGCGGCGATGACTTCTTGCGTAGTGCCGTGGGGCAGGGCGCAAAACACGATGTCGATGGCGCCGAAATCCACGTCGCCGATGGCGACCAATTGGGGCAGCGTCAGGCCTGTCAGATGGGGAAAGGTTTCGGCCATGGCTTGCCCGGCCTTGCGGTCGGCGGTCA
>CAIYCT010000055.1 GCA_903924765.1 uncultured Rhodospirillaceae bacterium
ATCGGAGAGTCGTGGGGAATCCCAAAACGGATGATATCCGTTAGATTTTATCCACTAGCATGTGCATATGGACAAAAATATAAATTTGAGAATAGCCTCAGGCACCCGCCAGGTGATGACGCAAACACATTAATTAGGAATAATACTATTGAACACATTAAATCCGCTATAGAACTAGACGAGACAAGAAAGTCATTAATAAAAAGTCTATGGCATCCTCAAGAAGAATCTGATGACCGAGATTTGGAGGCCTTTAAGGATGATATCGATTTTATCACTTTATTGGGGGATTAAATGATCAATGACACTTCTATATAATAGAAGCGTTTTCCAGACCATCATCTGACGAGTTACCCACCCCCCCCGGGGAGCGCGAGGGGACAAGTTCCCAAGCAAACAATCCCCACGCCCTCACCCTTCTTCGTCTTCCAATTCGGAATCCATGGTGAACGAGATTTGGCCGCGCCACAGGCTGACCGAGCCCGAGCTTTCCCATTTGCTGAGGATTTTATTGATCAGTTCGCGGCTGACGCCCAGATTGTCGGCCAGGTCTTGCTGCGACAGGCGGATGGTGACGGAATCCCCGTCCCAGATTCCGATTTTGTCGCCTAGGGACCGCAAATGTTTGGCAAGGCGCGAGCGGGCGGACAGGAACAGCAGGTCCTCCAGCAGTTCGTCGGCCGAGCGGATGCGCTGGCACAGCACCGAGATCAGCCGTCCGTAGCGGGCGGGTTTGCGGTCCAAAAACCAGTATAAATGGGGGCGGTCGATGGAGATCAGCTTGGACATCGCCATGGCGGTGGCGCTGGCAGTGCGTGGGCCGCCGTCCAGCACGGCGATTTCGCCGAAGATCTGGCCGGGTTCGATCAGAGCGAACAGCACTTCGCGGCCTTCTTCCGACAGCACGGTGATGCGGATAGCGCCGTCCACCAGCACATAGACCTGCGTGCCCAAATCGCCGCGCGAGAACAAATTCTGTTTGGCGGCCAAGGCGATCTTGCCCGATTGCTTGGCCAAATTGGCCAGTTCATCCGCCGTCGCATCGGCGAACAGCGGCGTTTTCGCCAACAATTCTTCTGTGGTGGCCATGATCGTCTCCCCATCCGCACCAGACCTTAAGGGTATTATGCGTCAGGGAAGCGGTCCAGAAAAGGATTTATGATCCGGGGGCGATTTGAGGTAGATAGGCGGCCAGCCACCAATCCAGTCCGGCCACGGCGATGGCCAAGCCATAGGGCACCTGGCCGGTAGCGACAAAATTCACCCCCCAGGTTTGGATCAGTCCGACGCGTTTAAGGGGCAAGTGTCGGGCGGCCAGGGCGCACACCGCCAAGATTCCGCCCGCGAAGGCCATCACCAGCAAAAAACGCGGTTGACCGGCCAACCCCACCCACAACGCCACGGCGGGCAGCAACTTGGCGTCGCCTCCGCCCCACACGCCGCCCATGAACAGGGCTGCTCCCAAAACGAACAGCAACAGACCCGAGCCCAGATGAGACAAGAACTCGGTCCATCCCATGCCCGACAGCGCAGCCATGCCCAGGAACGACAGGCACAGCGTCAGCGGAATGCGATTGGGAATTTGAAATTTGCGCACGTCGGAAGAAGCCGCGTCGATCATCTCGACAACGAACACCAAGCTTGCCGCCGCCATGCCCAAGGAGCCAACCATCCCAACCTCCTAAACCCGCTTTCCCAGTGACACCTTATGGGGGGAAGCAACCAACGGTCTGTGAACCACCTCACATTTCCGTCACGGTTCTGCTACAGTAAGAAAAACAAGGGGAGAAAGCTTTGGACATACCCAACAAGGTTTATTTCTTCGGCACCTGTCTGATGGACACTCTGTATCCAGACGCCGGGATAGCGGCCATGCGACTGTTGAAGCGGGCCGGACTAAGCGTGGTGTTTCCACGCGACCAAAGCTGCTGCGGCCAACCGGCGCGCAATTCCGGTTATGCCCCCGAAGCGCTGCAGGTTGCCACAAAACAACTGGACACTTTTCCCGAAGACTGGCCGATCATCGTCGCCTCGGGCTCGTGCGCGGGCATGATGCGGCTGCACTATCCGCAAATGTTCGCGGGAACCGACGACGAGGACCGCGCCAAGGCTTTTGCTGGGCGGGTTTATGAACTCAGTTGGTTTCTGGTCCATGTTCTGAAACTCCAGTTGCAGGATCACGGCGACCCGGTCCGCGTGGCCTATCACACCTCCTGCAGCGCCCGCCGCGAGATGAACATTGTCGAGGAGCCGTTACAGCTGCTGTCGCAATTGGCCAACGTCACCGTGGTTCCGTTCGCCCGCGAAACCGAGTGCTGCGGATTCGGCGGCGCCTTCTCGATCAAGCAGCCGCAGATTTCATCGGCCATGGTCACCGACAAGATCGGGGCCATCGTCGAGAGCGGCGCGCAGGTGTTGCTGTCGGGCGATTGCGGTTGCCTGATGAATATGGGCGGGGCTCTGGAAAAAGCCGGTCACGCCATTCGTCCCGTGCATCTGGCCCAATTCCTGTGGGAGCGCAGCCATGAACGCTAACGCCTTTTCGGCCCGCGCCGCCATCGCCTTGTCCGACAAACGGCTGCGCGCCAATTTCCGCCGCGCCATGGACGGCTTGATGGACAAGCGAGCGGCGCAATTCCCCGACAAACAAGCGTTCGAGAATTTGCGAGCCAAGGGCGCCGCCATCCGCGCCAATTCCCTGGCCAAACTGCCGGATTTGCTGGAACGGTTGGAAGCGAACCTGACCGCCAACGGCATCCAAGTTCATTGGGCCGAGACCATTGCCCAAGGCAACCAGATCATCAGCCGCATTTTGGCCGAACATAATGCCAAACTGGTGATCAAGGGCAAGTCCATGGTGTCCGAGGAAATGCACCTGAACCATCATTTGGAACAGGACCACATCCAAGCCATTGAATCCGATCTGGGCGAATA
>CAIYCT010000056.1 GCA_903924765.1 uncultured Rhodospirillaceae bacterium
AATCGTCTTTTTTCAGAACGCTAATTTGCTTATGAAATTAGCGTTGAACAGCCCTGACCCTATACAGGAGATGATCCACCGACTGGCTTTTGATAAAACCCAGCGAAATGGCGGAATTAAAAAAACAATGGAACAAAACCTTATCGATAAAGAGCTGATTTTTACAGTTACCACCGGTCGAAGTGGGACAAAGTATTTAGCGCAGTTGCTCGACAGCGTTCCCGGCGTTACAGCCTATCATGAGCCAAGCCCTCATTTTGCCCAAGTAATGCGGCTGGTGCAGTCCCAACCGCTCATCGCCTACAACTACCTTAATCAATATAAAATACCCGCCATTAAAGAATGCCCGGGCCGGATTTATGCCGAAACGTCGCATCTGACCTGCAAAGGGTTTATTGAGCCAATGATCCGCATGGGCTTACGCCCATCCTTGATCATTTTGCGCCGCCCGCCGCGCGAAGTGGCCTGGAGCTTTTTTGAACGCAATGCCATTCCGTGCAGGACCACTCCGGGCATTCAGGATTTGCTCGATCCTCGTGATCTTGGCGTCACCCCTTTACTGAATTGGGACATGCTATCCAATTACCAGCTGTGCTTTTGGTATGCGCTTGAGATCGAACGTCGGCAGTTGTCCTATACCGATCTTGCCGTCAAAGTCGGCATGCGGGTGGCGGACATCACCAATCGCGAGCTGAATGATTGGAATGCCTACGCTGCGATGTTGACGTACGTGGGACTTCCCTTGTCCGAACAGGCCCAAGCCGAACATGAACGACTCAGCCATGAAAATCACAACCACAATGTTCGAAGACTGGACTATCCCGACAATATTGCCGAGGAAGAGGAAAGCGTTTGGATCTCGGTTAGTCATTTTCAACCTTTGTTGAGAGATTCCATCGCTAAGCGTTACGAGTTATCATGACGGAGCCGGGTGTGCAACGCCTCTAAAATCCGCTATATTCGTTGAACGATGACCCTTCAAGACACGCCCCAAATCCTCCATATCGACGATGATCCAGTGATCGTCGATACGGTCGGTCAGGCTTTGGGCCAACACGGATGGGCGCCATCGGCGGCAAGCACCCTTCTCGAGGCCAGACAGGTTATAGAGTCGCGGCGTTTTGACGTGATAATCATCGACCGCACCATGCCCGATGGCGATGGGTTGGATGCCTTGCGCGCCTTTCGACAAAACGGCGTCACCACTCCCGCCATCATCGTCAGCGCTTTGGGCGACGTGGACAATCGAGTGCTCGGCCTGACCTCGGGCGCGGACGATTATTTGTCCAAACCGTTTTCCATCGTCGAACTGGTGGCCAGAGTGGCCAACCTGTTGCACCGCAAAACCGCCACGACTGATTTCGTCTTGCGGGCGGGGCCGTTGCAATTGGATTTGGAAAGTCATGAAATGCGCCGCGGCGACAGGATCGAAGTTTTGCTGTCGCGGGAAACCCGGTTGCTGGCCTATTTGATGCGCCATCCGGATACACCACTGACACGCCCCATGCTGTTGCGCGATGTTTGGAATTTCAATCTGTCCAATGAAACCAACGACATCGATGTGCATATAAGCAAGCTGCGAAAGAAAGTTGATTTCCCCAACGAAATCCCTTTGATCAAAACCT
>CAIYCT010000057.1 GCA_903924765.1 uncultured Rhodospirillaceae bacterium
ACGACCCCGAAGAAGCCCAACTCGGCGCTTCGTAAGGTGGCTCGTATTCGTTTGACCAACGGTTTCGAAGTGACCGCCTATATCCCCGGCGAGGGTCACAATTTGCAGGAACACTCGGTGGTGATGATTCGCGGCGGTCGCGTCAAGGATCTTCCCGGTGTCCGCTACCACATTATCCGCGGCACTCTTGACACCCAAGGCGTCAAGGATCGTCGTCAACGTCGTTCGAAGTACGGCGCCAAGCGTCCGAAGTAAGGAATATAAGCAATGTCACGTCGTCACGCCGCTGAGAAGCGCGAAGTCAATCCCGATGCTAAGTTTGGTGATCTGGTGATCGCCAAGTTCATGAACTGCCTGATGTTCGACGGCAAGAAGTCGGTGGCCGAAGCCATCGTCTACGGTGCCATGGACAAGATCAAGAATAAGACCAGCCAAGACCCCGTTCGCGTGTTCCATGACGCTTTGGAAAACGTTAAGCCGTCCTTGGAAGTGCGGTCTCGCCGCGTCGGCGGCGCCACTTATCAGGTTCCGGTGGAAGTCCGCAACGACCGTCGTCAAGCCTTGGCCATCCGCTGGTTGATCGATTATTCGCGCAAGCGGTCGGAAACCACCATGGTTGACCGTCTGTCCGGTGAATTGTTGGATGCCGCCAACAATCGCGGCGCCGCGGTGAAGAAGCGTGAAGACACGCACCGCATGGCCGAAGCCAACAAGGCTTTCTCGCATTATCGCTGGTAGTTCAACCCAAGCATAAAGAGTATTTCATGGCCCGCACGACGCCCCTCGACCGGTATCGCAATATCGGCATTATGGCTCACATTGACGCCGGTAAGACCACCACCACCGAGCGTATCCTTTATTATACCGGCAAGTCCTACAAGATTGGCGAAGTGCATGAAGGCACCGCCACCATGGACTGGATGGAGCAAGAACAGGAACGCGGTATCACTATCACGTCGGCGGCGACAACGGCGTTCTGGCGCGACCATCGCATCAACATCATCGATACTCCCGGCCACGTGGACTTCACCATTGAAGTGGAACGGTCGTTGCGCGTGCTCGATGGCGCTGTTGCGGTGTTCGATTCGGTGGCGGGCGTCGAGCCTCAATCCGAGACGGTGTGGCGTCAGGCCGACAAGTACGGCGTGCCGCGCATTTGTTTCGTCAACAAGATGGACCGCATCGGGGCTAACTTCTATCGCTGCGTCGATATGATTGTGGATCGTTTGGGCGCTCGTCCCTTGGTCTTGCACCTGCCCATCGGCGAAGAAAGTGGCTATGCCGGTATCGTCGATCTGCTGCGCAATTGCGCGGTGATTTGGTCCGAGGAAACCTTGGGCGCCAAGTTCGAAGATCAGCCCATTCCCGACGATTTGAAGGAAAAGGCGGCACAGTATCGTCATCAATTGATCGAAACCGCCGTCGAGCAAGACGACGAAGCCATGGAAATGTATCTGGCGGGCGAGGAACCCTCGTTCGAAATGCTGCAAAAGTGTATCCGCAAGGGTGCCATCAGCATGGCCTTCGTTCCCGTGTTGTGCGGCTCGGCCTTCAAGAACAAGGGTGTGCAGCCTTTGTTGGACGCCGTGGTCGACTATCTGCCCTCACCCAGCGACGTGCCCGCCATCATGGGCCACAAGGTCGATTCGGATGAGCAGATTGAAAAGCATTCCACTGACGACGAACCCTTCGCCGGTCTGGCTTTCAAGATCATGAACGATCCCTTCGTCGGTTCGCTGACCTTCGTCCGCGTTTATTCGGGCGTGGTCGAAGCCGGTTCTTACGTTCAGAACACGGTCAAGGACAAGCGAGAGCGCGTTGGTCGCATGTTGTTGATGCACGCCAATTCGCGTGAAGAAATCAAGGAAGCCCGTGCGGGCGACATCGTCGCTTTCGCCGGGTTGAAGGACACCACCACCGGCGATACGCTGTGCGATCCCACTGCTTCGGCGCTGGTCGTGCTGGAACGCATGGAATTCCCCGAACCGGTGATTGAAGTGGCCGTGGAGCCCAAGTCCAAGGCCGATCAGGAAAAGATGGGCATGGCTTTGGCCCGCTTGGCTGCCGAGGATCCTTCTTTCCGTGTCACTACCGATCAGGAAAGTGGACAGACTGTGATCAAGGGGATGGGCGAGCTCCATCTGGAAATCATCGTCGACCGCATGAAGCGCGAATTCAAGGTGGAAGCCAATGTGGGCGCGCCTCAGGTGGCCTACCGCGAAACCATCTCGAAGAAGTACGACGTGGACTACACCCACAAGAAGCAGACCGGTGGTTCCGGTCAGTTCGCGCGTGTCAAGATCACGTTCGAACCGGGCGAAGTGGGCTCGGGCTTCATCTTTGAAAACAAAGTGGTCGGCGGCGCTGTTCCCAAGGAATACGTCCCCGGTGTGGAAAAGGGTCTGAAATCGTCGCTGGATAACGGCGTCATCGCCGGCTTCCCGGTGATCGACTTCAAGGCGACCTTGACCGACGGCGCGTACCACGACGTTGACTCCTCGGTCCTGGCCTTCGAAATCGCCGCCCGCGCCGCTTTCCGCGAAGGCATCGCCAAGGCCGGTCCGAAGCTGCTGGAACCGATCATGCGCGTCGAAGTAGTGACGCCCGAAGATTACATGGGTGACGTGATCGGCGACTTGAACAGCCGCCGCGGTCAGGTCAACGGCATGGATCAGCGCGGCAACGCCCGCGTGATCAGTGCCGAGGTCCCCTTGGCTAACATGTTCGGGTACGTCAACACCTTGCGCTCGATGTCGCAGGGCCGCGCCCAGTACACCATGCACTTTGATCACTATTCGGATGTCCCCTCGAACGTTGCCGAGGAAATCCGTGCCAAGATGGCAGGCTAAGCACTAAAGACGGAGTAAGAGAATGGCCAAGTCGAAATTTGAGCGGAACAAGCCGCACTGTAACGTTGGCACCATCGGTCACGTTGACCATGGCAAGACCTCGCTGACGGCTGCGATCACGAAGGTATTGGCGGAATCGGGCGGAGCGACGTTCACGGCGTACGACCAGATCGACAAGGCCCCGGAAGAGAAGGCTCGCGGCATCACGATTTCGACGGCTCACGTCGAATACGAAACGGCCAACCGCCACTATGCGCACGTTGACTGCCCCGGCCACGCCGACTATGTGAAGAACATGATCA
>CAIYCT010000058.1 GCA_903924765.1 uncultured Rhodospirillaceae bacterium
CCTAGGCGTTGCCTGTTTAAAACCGCCAAGGAAGATGGTGTGGACGTTTCCAAAGGCACCTTCGTCAGCTATAAGCCATAAGCGGCATCACGCGCCGCTGTCTCCGACAAACCGCCACACCGGAATGCCCATCTTGCGGGCCTTATCGGCAAGGTTTTCGCTGATGCCGGAACCGGGAAAAACGATCACGCCGATCGGCAGAACATCCAGCATTTGATCGTTGCGCTTGAAGGGCGCGGCATTCTTGTGGCGGGTCCAGTCTGGCTTGAACACCACCTGTACCACTTGGCGATTGTCGGCCCAGCAGGCGGCGATGCGTTCGGCACCTTTGGGACTGCCGCCGTGCAGCAGCACCATGTCTGGATGCTTGGCCTTGACCTTGTCGAGCGTATCCCAGATGCGGGAATGGTCGTTGCAGTCGAGACCGCCGGTGAAGGCGATGCGGGTGCCGACCGGGACCAGCACTTGGGTCTCGGCCTGCTTGCGGGCGGCGATGAAATCGCGGCTATCGATCACTGCTGCGGTGAGAGTTCGGTGGTTGACCATTGAGCCGGTGCGGGGACGCCAAGAGGAGCCGGTCAACGCCTCGTAACGGTCGGCGGCGTGGTCGCGGAAGAACTCGAAAGCGTTGCGGCGCTCGATCAAACCGATGCCCTGTTCGATCAGCCGTTCCAGTTCGACCGAACGGACTTCCGAGCCGTTTTGCTCCAGCCGTGAGCGGTTCTGGGCCTGCTCGTTGCTGTCGAGATCGCGTTCCAGCCGGTCAATTTTGCGGTGGAAAATGGCGACGAACGACCATAGCAGGTCGGCGAAATCATCCTCCAGCCGGGTATCGGTGAGGATACCGGCGAAGGCGTCGATGATGCCGGTCAGTTCGGCCCGGACCATGTCGGCCTCGGGGAGTGGACGCGGATCAGGCTCGTCCTGACCAGGGCGATAGCCGTACAGGGCCAGTTCATCGAGCAAATAACCGGTGGCCGATAGCGTGTGAATTTCCGCCGCGCTGTCGGTGTCGGGGGTGAGAAACGGAAGGGTATCGTGGGTCATGGCGGGCTCCTGTTGCTGGTTTGACCGCGCTCCTCGCGGCCTTACCGTGATCCCCCGCCAGGGACGAAAACCGGGACCGCACCTTGTAAGAGGCCGAAGCGCAGCGAAGGAGGCTGGCGGCGCGCTTTCTTGTTCTGCGAGGAGCCGGACAAATGTCCGGCGGGGAAGAAAGCAAGCGACGCGGCCTTGCGGAACCCGGTCGGCTCCTGGCAGATCACGGCTCGGGAAGGCCGTGGGCGCGGCCTCTGAACCAAACCGGATGCCTGATGATCACCATGATGACTCCGTTCTTCCCCGGCAAAAACGCGGCGAACGAACCGCCAAAATCACGCCGATTGCTGATGCGGCAGGAACCGCACGGCGTCGGCAGACACAAGCTGATCCGCCAACCGCCCCCGCAGCGCCACCGGGCCGAACCGCAGCAGATCGGCGTTGAAGTCCTCGGCCCAGGGCACCAACGGATGGACGGCGATGCCGACCGTCTGCCCCCGCTCGCGCAAGCGTTCCACCGCCCGATACCCGGCGGAATCGTTGTCACGCGCGACATAGAGCCGGACCAAAGGCGGCGCAAGCGTTAACGCGGCAAGGTGATTGGCCGAGAGGGCGGCGACCATCGGCAGATCGGGCAGGACGGATTTCAGCGCCAGCACGGTTTCGATCCCCTCCCACGCAGCCAGAACTTCGGTGGCGACTCCGAAGCGAACCCCATTGCCGAGCAGGTTCCCCAACGACCGGCGCGGATCGTCCAGCGGCGCTTTCTCAGCCCGCAGCCGGTCCAGATAGGTGCGCTGAATCCCTGTCATCACGCCCCGCTCGTCGGTGACTGCGGCCAGCAAAGCAGGCCAGGATTGGCGGGATGCCGAGGCATGACCGCGATACCAGACACTGGGATGAAAGCGCAAACAGGACCAATCGAGTGGACCCAGCAAGCCTCTGGCGCGCAAATACGCTTCGGCTGGCGTGCCAAGGATTGAACGACCCGCGCGGAACAAGCGGCGGGCCGCTTCGGACGAGCAGGACGGAACCGGAAGAACGGCGAACACCGGCCTCGACAAGGACAGAAACGACCGGGCCTCGGCCAAGGTATCGCGCAGGCCATCCAGCCCGCGATTGAGCGCGATCAGGTCGAGCAAATCGCCATATTCTCCCGTCGCCGAGTCAGTCCAGTGACCAGCCCGCTCGCCGTGAAGTCGAACATAAAGGCTGCGTCCTGGGGTGTTGAAAACATCGCCGACCGTCCACCAATTCCCCTCACGGCGACCGTGGCATAGGTAGGCTCGACATACCGCCTCGGCATGTTGCGCCAAGCGATACGACAGATCAGCGGCAGAACCGGACATGGCTCACGCCCCCGGTGCTGGCGGTAGATAATCCTCGAACGGATTACCGGGTGCCAGATGGCCGAAGGGAGTGAAGACAAATTCATCGTCATCGCGTCCAACGGCGCAAATGACGTATCGGACCTCGCCATTGGCGGCATCGGCGCATTCCATGAGCGCCAAATCGCCCTGCGATGCGGCCCGCAACAACGTGTTGAAATTAGTTCGGACATGGGTGGGAATAGCCATAATGACCTCCATAAAAACAAGAAGCCCGGCATGGAGACCGGGCTTCTTATCGGGAGTGGATGAGGATGTTTACTCGGCTGCTTGAACCAACACTTCCGGCTGCACTGGATTATCGGGCAGCGTCGTCGGCACCCGCAATATCTCCGGCAACCAGCCCGAGCCGTGCAGAAGCTGTTCTGCCTCCTTCGCCATATCTGGCTTCTTCAGATGGTCGATCCGCAGGGCAGCTTCGTCGCCTTTGGCCTCGCGCACGGTTTCCAGGATGCGAGCTTTGGTGACCCGACCGAGATAATTGTCGACGGTGGGTGTCCACCCCGCAGCCACCATGTCGAGACCAACCCGGTGGGCAATGTGGGCAACATGGGCAAGCCGACCAGGGCGACGGTTCCACGGTTCGACCACGGCATTGACCGTCAGTGCGGCGCAATGGGCGAACAGAGTCACCTTGCTGTCGGAATCGAAACCCGTCAACATGTCCCATAATTGGGCCGGATTTTCCGGCAATTGCCGCTGCCAATTCTGATGGCGGGCGTCGATGGCTTTGGCCGATATTGAATCGGCCAAACCGGGAGCCTGGGTGATGAAGGCGACGCTTTTGATGTCGATCTCCAGGCAAGACTGGTCAGCATAATGGTAAAACGTCTTCAGGCAGAAGTTATGCAGAACTGCCAAAAACGCAGTGTCGGGATCACCGGCCAAAGCATCCCGTAATGCCAAGGTGCGATGGACAGTCAGCTCGGTGACCAGACGATCCGGTAATGGCTTCAGCCCTTCATCTTCGTCGGGAATTACCGCACCTGTGACCTGGGGCACGGTAATCGCCGCCGCTGCTGCGGGCTCGGCGGTTGACGAATATGCTTCCTGATCGGTCTCGGTGACTTGCGCCACCGGTTCATCATCGGGCCGAACGAACCCGCGTTCGATCCTAAGAACACCAGCAGGATCAATGCTGACGAAGGCACCGGCACGGATGATGTCGGCAGGATCATAAGTCACCGGACGATCCTCGAACGCGGCCAACGCTGCTTCGAGTTCGGCGAGGCGTTGAGCAATGTCTTCTGGCATGTCCTCGGACCCGCCATAATTCTCCTCAATCAAATTGTATTCAGTTTGAAGAGCATCCTGGCTGGCCTGCTCTTCCTCGGTCAGAGGACTGACGACACCCGTCAACCGGCGCAAGCCCTGGGTATGGCCGTAGGGGAAGTCCAGGGCGGTTTCAATCCATTTCCACCCTTGGGCGCGAAGGGTTTCCACTTCGGCATTGATCGTCTCAACCACCAAACGATCCAATAGAACAGGGTCTTGCAGCCAGCCGCCTTCGTCATTCTGGAACAGATCGCGCATAATCGCACCACCCGCCGCCACATAAACATCCAGACCGATAAACAGCGCCCGCTTATCGGATGCGTGGACAGCTTCCTCGGTCAGAAGGCGGCGGATATAATAGGGTTCCTTGTTGAAGGCATGGGCCAATCCGTCCCACACCTGTTCCTGCCGGTCATGGTTGGTGGTGACCGAAAACGCCATGAGCTGTTCCAGCGTCATGCCATCCTCGGCATAAATATCCAACAATTTGGTCGAAACGGACACCAGCCGGAGCCGCTGCTTGACCACGGACGGATTGACGAAGAAGCGGGCAGCAATGTCCTCTTCGCCGAGACCCGATTCTTGCAAAGTCTGAAACGCCCGGAACTGATCAAGCGGATGCAACGGGGCGCGCTGGACATTCTCGGCCAGCGAATCTTCCGCCGCCAACCCATCGGTGCGGATGACGCAAGGCACCAGCGTGGTCTTGGCGAGACGCTTTTGCTTGATCAGCAATTCCAACGCCCTGTAGCGACGGCCACCTACCGGCACCTCGTACATGCCGGTTTCCACCCCATCCGTGTCCAGGATCGGACGGACGGTCAGGCTTTGCAATAACGTGCGCAGGGCAATGTCCTCGGCCAGTTGCTCAATGGAAACGCCCGCATTGACGTGACGGACATTGGCCTGGGACAGCACCAATTTGGTGAAGGGGATATCTTGAGATGCGCTCAGGGTGATCTTGGCCGCAGATGGCCTGGAAGCAGTTTTGGTCATGGTAGTTCTCCATGACGGGTCGGTCGGAAGACTCTCTTTCAACCCTTAAACCCGTCACAAAACCCCATCTCCCCTCTCCCTCTTACGCCGCCGCCGTTGCGTCCGCCCCAGGCCGAAAGGCCAGCAGATAATCGGCAGCTTTCGAGGCGGCACTGGCCGCCCGGATAATGGCGCGATCATCTTTGCGCAGCACGTCGAGCCATGACGCTATGTAATCGGCGTGCCGCACCGTGGGCACAATCCCCAATGCCGCGCAGGTAAAAGCACTGGTCATTTCCGCGACCAATTCTTCCTGGGCATAGGCTTTGGACCCGAATGAACCGGATTGATCCCGTGCCAAACGGTGCTTTGCGCCGACCCAATGACCTAATTCATGAAGTGCAGTCCGGTGCCAATTAATCGGCTCAAAATAGGCATCAGGCCGGGGCACCTGGACATAATCAAGAGCCGTGGAATAAAAGGCTTTATCCCCACCAAGACGAACATTGGCACCAGTGGCTCGGATCAGTTCTTCGGCCTGGGGGAGGATCAGACCTTCCGGCAAGGGCGGAGGCGGAACCGCAATATCTTTCGGCAGCCCCTCGCACTGATCCGTATTAAAGACGACGAATCGTTTGAGAAACGGGATGCCCTTAGCCTTATCGCCCTCATGCTGAGCGCGTTTGTGTTCGTCACCGGGAATGAAGCGGTCGGCATAAACCACGATGGTGCCAAGCTCGCCCTTGCGGACATGCCCACCCAAGGCTAAAGCTTGACGGAAGGTCAGCCAATTTTGACCGGAATAACCGTGACTGAACACCGCACCCCATAAGATAAGGATGTTGATGCCCGAATAACGGCGCTGGGTACTGGCATTCTGTGGCAATCCCAGATCAGCACCACCCCCGGAATTGCCCCATGGCTGAACCCAAGGCAAACGCCCGGCCTCCAGTTCGGCGATGATTTTGTCGGTGATTTCTTGATAGAGGCTGGATCGATCCTCGGTCCGGTGCGTCCTGTCAGCCTGTGTCATGGCGGGTCTCCTCGGACGGGCGGGCCAGAGCCTTCTCTGACCTTCCAATCCCGTCACCAAAAACCCAATCCCCTCTTCCTCTTATGGCGGTTCCACCCCGCTCCCCTTTGTTGTTTCGGTCCAGGCCGCCGTCCCGGTCCCCCGCAACACATCGCGATAACCGCCGCGCACCAAAGCGCACCCGGCATAGACCGACCGGCGGACACGCGAGCGCATATAATCAGAGTGCCCGGTCCAATCGTCGCGCACCGCCTTGTCGCCGAACAGAGCGACAGCGATGTCTCGATGACTGGCACCCGCGATCATCCCATCATAGGCTTGCAGCGCCATGATCCAGCGCCGGGCACGCGGCTCCGGCGGAAACAGGCTGGGGGAGAATCGCCCCAAGCGCCAGAATTGCGCCAGTCGCCGAAGTGTAAGCGTCTGGATTTCCACGAGGCGAAAGCCGGGTAAGCGATAATGTAGCCGAACAGGGCCAGCCATCACCGAGCCTGCGACAATCTCAAACTGAAGGTGATGGACACCATCACTGAACAGCAGGGATTCGTGGGCGTCTCCGTGCCGCAGCACCGTCGCCACCTCGGCAAACCGTCTGATGTCAAAGGCATCGGGATCGTCTGACGATACGGGAACCGCCTCAAGGGTAACGACCGAGGCATCCCAGTCGGCGCGCCAGAAGAGTCTGGCATCGATCACTGGGCGGTCGGGCATCTCGGCGAAAGAGCAACCCCCAATCGGACACGTCATTGGTCGCTGGCATCGTTAGCAAATGCAGATCTGTTTTGATGGTCTCCGCCGACACAGGACGCTCGGTCATATGAGCGATGTAATCGGGGTTCCGCCGAAGCCATTTCCAGGCCCAACCGGCACGATCAAGGTTTAGTAAAGGCTTGTAACTGAGGGGGTCGCACCAATTCAGGCGCGGATTATCAACAACTCTTTCGGACATTTCCTGGCTCATGGTACTGCCTCCGTATCGGTATACTCCCGTTGCAAACGCAACAGGACAAATATCCTTCACCGGGAGGTCTGGCCGTTCACCCTCAAGCTGTACAGTCAACCAGTGAGTCATATCGATAATATCGATGTCAGGTTAGAATTCTTCCGGCATTCACGGGTAACTATCGGAAGATTGGGGCGTTTTCAGGCGTACAGGGGGGAGTCAACGCTTCTTGATCGTGACCATTCCCATCAGAATGACAAAAAGAGCCAGGATTGTCGGACGTCATGCTCCTGGCGCCAGCCCTTGGTGGTCTGCGCCAGACCATCGGATTTGCGGTTTGCTGATCATCTCATCCAAATGTGTGAGCATTGTCACAGACAGAAAATAGTGAAAGAGCAATGCTGTAGACCGCAACCCTGTCCCAGATGGGCATCGGAATATTCTCCTGGCTACTCGTCCCACACCATTCAATACATATCGCCACGGAAAATAATACTGATAGCTTTAGGACAGCTTAGCCAGAATCCAAAGAGGAACATCGCCTTATAATTGCGAAATTCCACGGACATTCTTAACCATAGTTTGGGAGGCTTTGTCCCGAAAACACGAGAACAAAGCGGGACACTCGGCATTCGGAATATCGCCTCAACCTTCGTAAAAGGGAGGATTGTGAGGTATGCCTGACCAGACACCGAGCAACTCCATCGAGTTGATTGACTTCGGCATCGACCCGCCCACCAACCGACTGACTTACGCCGAACGCATCACCCATGATGGCATCACGGTCACCCGCTGCCTGCTGCGCCCCAATCCCGGCGCTATGATCGGCGCACTTCAGCACACGGTCATCATTCACGAAAGCGAGCCGTTTAAGCTGGAATGGCGGATGCCGGATAGCGAAATCACCGAATTACGCCAGATTCTCACCGACGATCTTCACATCAATTCCGCCGAGCGCCCGATGTTTATGCGCTGGAGCGGCACGCCCAAAGCCTTGATCATCGCGTTGGAACATGCCTTTGTCGAACAGGTCGCCAGTGAAGCCTTTAACATCAATAGCCCGCCCCTGCGAACCATGGTCGCCATCCGTGATCCGGTTATCACAGGCATGGCTGTCACCTGGCGTCAGGAATTGGCGGCGCACGGCGGCAGCGGAAAACTTTACGCCGAACATCTTGGACTCGCCCTCGCCATCCATCTCTTGCGCACCTATGGCGACGGCTCGAAACGCTCCAATGGCGTCACCGGCGGACTGACCACCAAGCGCCTACGACACATCACCGATTATATCGATGCCCATCTCGATGAGGATATTAGCCTGGGTGACCTTGCCAAAATCGCCGGTCTTGGCAAACATCATTTCAGCGATGCTTTCAAAACCTCAACCGGCCAGTCACCGCATCGCTTCTTGATCGAGCAACGTATCCGTCGCGCTAAAGAATTGCTTTTGGGCACCAATCAGTCAGTGACTCAGATTGCCCTGGAAGTCGGTTTTGGCTCACATAGTCATTTTACCGAACAATTCCGTAAGGTGACAAAAACAACGCCGATGCGCTACCGGCAGGAGCGGAAATAGCCCGGCCTCCCCCGTCGAACTGATGTCGCCATCATTGTCCTAAACAGTAAACCGTCCTAAACTATTTTCCTCGGGAGAAGAGGGAAGCCCCCTTCGATTGGCCGAGAGCCATCATTACGGGTTTCCTTCCGCTTACTCTTTTGCCCGTTGCGTTCCAATTGATGGGAGGACGGCGATGACTGTTGATCTTGATCCTGATGTTGATGACGAAGTGCCGCCGTCAGAGACCATCACGCCTTACGACGAGGCGCATTTCATCACTTATCTGCGGGTACTGGACGCCGCCGCCGAAAACGCCGATTGGCGAGAGGTGGCACGAATCGTCCTGCATCGTGACCCCGATGCCGAGCCGGAGCGCTCTCGGCGATGTTGGGAATCCCATTTGAGCCGGGCACAATGGATGACTAAAACCGGTTACAGTCACCTACTGGTGCGCCAATGACCGTCCCAAATACGATTCCATTTGGTAGCTATGTGGTATCTGGAATCAAAAATGGCTTAGAGGGGTTAGCCTCTAAGCCATTGAAAAAGTTGGATGCGGGGGCCAGATTTGAACTGACGACCTTCAGGTTATGAGCCCAATATATACTCTCCCGCATTGCCCCGCATCACTACGATTTACCGCGAATAAAAACAAGATATCAAAGACATGTGTCGAATATCAAGCCCTC
>CAIYCT010000059.1 GCA_903924765.1 uncultured Rhodospirillaceae bacterium
CACGCTGACCAGTCAGGCGCCCATACCGGCGACATTTCGGCTGCCATGCTGAAGGATGCGGGCTGCACTTATGTAATTGTCGGCCATTCCGAGCGACGCGCCGATCACGGCGAGACCGATCAAATGGTTTTCGCCAAAACCTTGGCTGCCCATCAAGTCGGTCTGGTCGCCATCGTCTGCGTCGGTGAAACCCTGGACCAGCGGGAGGCGGGCAAAACCTTCGCTGTTCTCAAAGAGCAATGCTGGGCCTCGGTCCCCCAATCCGCCACTGCACAAAATACCGTGATCGCCTACGAACCGGTTTGGGCCATCGGCACCGGCAAGGTCGCATCACCTGCTCAGGCGCAAGAGGCGCACGCCTTCATTCGCCAAACGCTGACGGCCCATCTGGGCCAGACTGTTGCCCAATCTGTGCGCATTCTTTATGGCGGTTCGATGAAGCCCGACAATGCAGCTGAATTGCTGGTCTTGCCCGACGTGGATGGCGGTTTGATCGGCGGCGCGGCATTGACTGTGAAAGACTTCACCGCTTTGATCGCCTTGGCCGAAGCTCCCTCCCACGGCGATTGACCGGCACCCACGGACATCGCCTTTGTTTGTTACGTTTGAATAGACCCAAGCGCGGGCAAAGTTTGTTCTAGCCTTCCTGTGCGCGTGGTACTAAAACGGGCCAACACAAAATCATAACCGTTTGGGGCCGCCCCAATCGGCACTGCCCGAGGATCATCATGGACCTGTTTCCCATCGTTTTGACCGTTCACCTGTTGCTGGCCATCGGCCTAGTGGGCGTGGTTTTGCTGCAACGTTCCGAAGGTGGAGCCCTTGGAATTGGCGGCGGCGGCGGTGTTTTGACCGGACGGGCGGCGGGGAATCTGTTGACCCGGACCACGGCGGTTCTGGCGGCTTCGTTCTTTGTCACGTCGTTGATTCTGGCAGTGTTGGCCAACAGCCATAACAAGAAAGTCGAAACGCCGTTTGACAATTTGCCCACCCAGGCCCCGGCGGTTGGATTTCCCCAGACTGACGCGCCTCAGCCGGCTCTACCGGCTGCTCCTCTCGGCAAGTAAGGGGAGTACGGCTGTGAGGGGCTTAGAGGCATGACGCGGTTCATTTTCATCACCGGCGGCGTGGTTTCGTCGTTGGGCAAGGGGTTGGCTTCGGCGGCGCTAGGCGCGTGTTTGCAGGCTCGCGGGTTCAAGGTTCGGTTGCGCAAGCTGGACCCTTATTTGAACGTCGATCCCGGCACCATGAGCCCCTATCAGCACGGCGAAGTCTATGTGACCGACGATGGGGCCGAGACCGATCTGGATTTGGGCCATTACGAACGCTTTACCGGCGTAGCCTCGCGTCGGGGCGACAACATCACAACTGGCCGCATTTATTCCGACGTGATCAGCAAGGAACGGCGCGGCGACTATTTGGGCGCTACCGTCCAGGTCATTCCCCATGTCACCGACGCCATCAAGGAATTCGTTCGCTCCGATCTGACCGACGAGGATTTCTGTCTGTGTGAAATCGGCGGCACCGTGGGCGACATCGAAAGCTTGCCGTTCCTGGAAGCCATCCGCCAATTGGGCAACGAATTGGGCCGCGACCGTTCCATGTTCGTGCATCTGACCTTGCTGCCCTACATTCCCTCGGCGGGCGAACTGAAGACCAAGCCCACCCAGCACTCGGTCAAGGAATTGCTGTCGGTGGGGATTCAGCCCGATTTGTTGATGTGCCGCTCTGATCGCGACATTCCCGAAGGCGAGCGGCGCAAGATCGCCCTGTTCTGCAACGTCCAATACGACGCGGTCATTCCGGCCCTGGACGTGGACACCATTTATCAGGTGCCGATCAGCTATCACGATCAGGGCTTGGACCGCCAAGTCTGCCGCCATTTCCACATTGATTCGCCGCTGCCTGACTTAAGCCGGTGGCGCGGCATCGTTGATCGCATCCGTCAGCCGGAAGGCGAGGTGGTGATCGCCGTGGTCGGCAAGTATATCAGCCTGTTGGACAGCTACAAATCCTTGGCCGAGGCCTTGACCCACGGCGGCATCGGCAACCACGTCAAGGTGCGCCTGACCTGGATCGACAGCGAAATCTTCGAGCGCGAAGATGTGGTCAATCATCTGGAACCCTGCCATGGCATTCTGGTTCCGGGCGGTTTTGGCGAGCGCGGAGCGACCGGCAAGATTCAAGCTGTACGCTTTGCCCGCGAGCGCGGCGTGCCTTATTTCGGCATTTGCTTCGGCATGCAGATGGCGGTGATCGAATCCGCTCGCAATCTGGCCGGTTTGTCCAATGCCTCATCCACCGAGTTCGGCCCCTGCGACGATCCGGTGGTGGGGTTGATGACTGAATGGGCCAGGGGCAACGAGCTTGAAAAACGCTCTGCCGATGGCGATTTGGGCGGCACCATGCGCCTGGGCGCCTATGAGTGCGATTTGGCCAAGGGTAGCCGGGTGCGCGATATTTATGGTCTGGACCGCATCTCGGAACGCCATCGTCACCGCTACGAAGTCAACATGCGCTATCGCGATGCCTTGGAAGCCACCGGCATGCGCTTCTCGGGCCTATCGCCCGACGGCGTGCTGCCCGAGATCGTGGAAATCCCCGACCATCCGTGGTTTGTGGGCGTTCAGTTCCATCCCGAGCTAAAATCCAAACCGTTCGATCCCCATCCCTTGTTCACCAGCTTCATCGCCGCAGCTGTGCGGCAGTCGCGCTTGGTCTAGGAACCTTCATGGCCAGTACTCCCGTCAGCATCGGTCAAGTCACCATCGGCAACGACCTGCCGCTGGCCTTGATTGCCGGTCCGTGCCAGATGGAAAGCCGCCAGCATGCTTTGGAATGCGCTTCGGCGCTCAAGGAAATGGCTGCTAAGGCGGGGATTGGGCTGATCTATAAAAGCTCGTTCGACAAGGCCAACCGCACGTCGTTGTCGGGCAAGCGCGGCATCGGCTTGGCCGAGGCGCTGCCCGTCTTCGCCGAAATCAAGGAAAGCTTGGGGCTGCCGGTTTTGACCGACATCCACGAGGCCAGCCAATGTCAGGCGGTGGCCGAGGTGGTGGACGTGTTGCAGATCCCGGCCTTTCTGTGCCGTCAAACCGATCTGTTGTTGGCGGCGGGCCAAACCGGTGCTGCCATCAACGTTAAAAAGGGCCAGTTTTTGGCGCCGTGGGACATGGCGAACGTGGCCGACAAGGTCGCCAGCACCGGCAATAATCGCATTCTTCTAACCGAGCGCGGCGTGTCGTTTGGTTATAACACCTTGGTTACCGATTTTCGTGCGCTGCCGATCATGGCCAAGACCGGATGGCCGGTGATTATGGACGCCACCCATGCGGTGCAAGCGCCCGGCGGGCAGGGCGGAGCCTCGGGCGGTGACCGCCGTTTCGCGCCTGTTTTGGCCCGCGCCGCCGTCGCTATCGGCGTGGCGGGGGTGTTTATCGAAACCCATCCCGATCCCGACCATGCTCCGTCCGACGGCCCCAACATGATCCCCTTGTCTCAGATGCCGGAATTGATCGCTATGCTGATGGCGTTCGACCGACTAGCCAAAGCCCATCCCATAACTCTTGCTTAAAGAAAAGAGAGGACTCCATGAGCGCCATTACCGATGTCCATGCCCGCGAAATTCTGGATTCGCGCGGCACCCCCACCGTTGAAGTGGATGTAGTGTTGGAAAGCGGCGCGTTCGGTCGAGCGGCGGTGCCGTCGGGCGCGTCCACCGGCGCGCACGAAGCGGTTGAATTACGCGATGGCGACAAGAAGCGCTATGGCGGCAAGGGCGTGCTGAAGGCGGTCGAAGCGGTCAATACCGAATTGTACGACGTGCTGACCGGCATGGAAGCGGACGAGCAGGTGGTTATCGACCGCACCATGATCGATTTGGACGGCACCCCGAACAAGGCCCGTCTGGGCGCCAATGCCATCCTGGGCGTGTCTTTGGCCGTAGCCAAGGCTTCGGCCGAGGAAGCCGGTTTGCCGCTGTATCGCTATGTGGGCGGCTCGTTTGCCAGCCTGCTGCCGGTGCCGATGATGAACATCATCAATGGCGGTGCGCATGCGGACAACCCCATCGACATTCAAGAATTCATGATCATGCCGGTGGGCGCGCCCACTCTGGCCGACGCCGTGCGCATGGGATCGGAAGTGTTTCAGGCACTGAAGAAGGGATTGAAGGCTGCCGGTCATAACACCAATGTGGGCGACGAGGGCGGCTTTGCCCCCAACCTTAAAAGCGCGGAACAGGCCCTTGATTTTATAGTAAAATCTATCGAGGATGCAGGGTATCGTCCCGGCGAGGAAATTATGCTGGCGCTGGATTCCGCCTCGACCGAATTCTATAAGAACGGCAAGTACGAAATGGAAGGCGCCAAGAAATCCTACGACGCCAAAAACCTTGTGAAGTTCTACGCCAAGCTGGTGGCCAACTACCCGATCCTGTCCATCGAAGACGGCTGCGCCGAGGACGATTTCGAGGGCTGGGCGCTGTTGACTGATGCGTTGGGCGCCAAGGTGCAGTTAGTTGGCGACGATTTGTTCGTCACCAATCCCGAGCGTCTGTCTATGGGCATCGATAAGGGCTTGGCCAATTCCGTGCTGATCAAGGTCAACCAAATTGGCACCCTGACCGAAACCTTGGAAGCGGTCGATCTGGCCCACAAATCCGGCTACACCGCCGTGATGTCTCACCGCTCGGGCGAAACCGAGGATTCCACCATCGCCGATCTGGCGGTGGCCACCAATTGCGGCCAGATCAAGACCGGCTCGCTGTCGCGCTCGGACCGCTTGGCCAAGTACAACCAACTGATCCGCATCGAAGAAGATCTGGGCCCGGCGGCGCGCTATGCTGGTAAAACGGTGTTCCGCAAGTAAGGGTGGGTAAAGGGAGGACGAGTCCTCCCTTTAAATCCCTCTGATTTATCCCCGATTGACCGTCATCAAAGACGGACGCATGCTGCTGCGTTCACAGTGCCAATCCTAAACACGGTTTTTGGCGAAAGGCGATGCGGCCATGATCTCGACGTTTGCTCGGTCAGCTTTATTTCACAATGGGTTTCGGCCATTTTTTCTGGGCGGATCTGTGTTTGCCGTTTTGGCTATCCTGGCTTGGATACTGATCTTTTCCGACTGGATCACGGTTCCAGCCGGGGCCAATCCCATGGATTGGCACGCCCATGAGATGACCTTTGGGTTCTTCGGCGCCATTCTGGGCGGCTTCCTGCTGACCGCCATGCCCAATTGGACCGGACGACCGCCGTTGTCTGGCGATAATTTGATGGGTTTGTTCGTGATCTGGATGGCCGGGCGCGTCGCCATGACCGCTTATTTACTGGGCGATCCGTCCGCCAGCTCGGCGGGGATCGAGGTCGCCATCGTCGATTTGCTGTATCCGATTTTGTTGCTGATCTATGCCGCGACCCAGGTGATTCATGCCAAAGCCATCCATAATCTGCCGATCATAATCATGATCGGTTTGTTTGCCGTGGCCAATCTGCTGTTTCACATCGCACCTTACACCTCTTTCGACCATCGGCTGGGACCGCATTTGGGCTTGGCGGTCGCGGCCATGTTGATCGCGCTGATCGGCGGTAGCATCATCCCCAATTTCACTCGCAACTGGCTGGCGTCGCGTTCGCCCGCAATCGTCCCCGCCGAGTTCGATCTGTTCGATAAAGCCGCCTTGCTGGAAACGGCGGGGGCGATCATCGGCTGGGCTTTTGTGCCCGACCATCCGGTGACCGGATTGTTGCTGGCGGTGGCGTCCGTCTTGGGTTTGATCCGTTTGGCGCGGTGGCAGGGACTCAAAACCACTGCCGAGCCCTTGGTGCTGATCCTGCATGTGGGTTATTTGTGGCTGACGCTGGCGCTGGCGGCCCTGGCGATCAACGCATTATTTCCCTCGGCGCTGCCCGGAGCCAGCGCGCTGCACGTGCTGACCGCTGGCGCCATGGGGGTGATGATGCTGGCGGTGATGACCCGAGCCACGCGCGGCCATACGGGCAAACCGCTCTTGGCCGACCGCGCCACTGTTATTATCTATGTTCTGGTTAATGTGGGGGCCTTGCTGCGGGTAGCTGCACCATTTCTGCCCTTGGAGTATGCAGTCGGGGCTGGATTGGCGGGAGCCGTTTGGGCGGCGGCGTGGCTGATGTTCGTGGTAAATTACGGCCCCTGGCTGATCAGCCCCAGATCATAAAGCCAGTCCAGAGCGGCTTTGGTGTCGGCGACGGTTCGACACTGGGGCCGGGGTGGGCGGTCCAGCATGATCACTCTGACGCCCAATTCCCGAGCGGCGGCCAATTTGGCGTCGGTAGCCGTGCCGCCGCTATTCTTGCACACGATGGCGTCGATGCGGTTGTCGATCAGCAAGCGGCGCTCGTCTTCCAGATTGAACGGCCCTCGCGCCAGCAGGATTTGAGCCTTGGCGAAAGGCGGCATAGGATCGGGCGGGTCCACAGCGCGAATCAGGAAAAACGGTTCGGTCAATGCGGTGAAAGCAGCCAGTTCTTGCCGTCCGATGGACATCAACACGCGCAGGGCGGTACGCAGCGCCTGGGCCGCTAGCTCCCAACTTTGCACCTGTTGCCAGACATCGCCGGGACCGGGGCGCCACGCCGGGCGCTCCAACCGCAACAGCGGAACTTGGGCGGCGGCGCAGGCGGCGGAGGCGTTCCAGCCCATCCGGCGGGCGAAAGGATGGGTGGCATCGATCACCGCCTGGACCAAGTTTTCTTGCAAATAGGCGGTCAAGCCGTCGATGCCGCCGAAACCGCCGATGCGGCTTTCTCCGGCGGGAAGGCGAGGCGCGCTGGTGCGGCCCGCCAGCGAGCTGATGGTTCTAAGGTCAGGAAACGCGGCAAGCTTTTGGGCCAGCTCATAGCCTTCGGTGGTGCCGCCCAGGATTAGGACTGTAAGCATTTACAGCGTCGGCGGATTTCGTCGGCGGCCAGTTTGGTGTCTTCCAACGGTTGGTAGCTCCAGCTTTCCAATTGACCTTGAAACGGGCGGGTGACGCCCTCGGCCATCAAGGCGTTGTGAAAATCGTCGAATTTGCGCGACTGGCCGGGCAGGGGGGCAATATAGACCGGTTTACTGGTGGTGGCGGCTTCGGACACCATATTGACGCTGTCGGGCGTGACGACGATGGCGTCGGCCAAACCCAGCAGGCCGAAATAGGGATTATCGCCGGTTCCCGCCCAGATGATGGCGGGCAGACCCTCCAAAGCGTTCTGAATGATGGATTTATTGACGGCGCCGGTGCGGAAGGACGTGGTGACCATCAATCCGGCCCCATTGTCGCGGCTAAGTTTGGCCAAATGCTGGCACAATTGCTCTACGTCTTGGGTGCGCATGCCATAGGCTTTGTTTGGCCCGCCGATCAGCACGGCGATGCGGGGTGAGGGCAGGATATCGTAGATGGGACGCCATTTTTCGACCCCTTGGGCCAAGGTCTGCGGGGTAATGCGGTGAATTGAACCGCGGGTGGACAACACGTTTTCACCTGACAGATGATCGTGGCGGGGCGTGATGACCAGATCGAAATGACGGGGCGACAGGATCGGGTCCTGTATTTGCACGATGAAGGTCGCGGGATTGCGCTGTTTGACCATCAAGGCGGGCAGCACCGACTGTCGGCCACTGGCCAACACAATGTCGGGCCAGGGCGGGTCCAAGGGGTCCGATTGGGAATGCAATGCCCAACGCGTGCCCCAGCGCCAATAGACCGGGGACAATTGCCGCCAGGGCGCGCGCAGCTTGATGCGTTTGACCACCGGGTCCAACCCCAACGCTTCTGCCAGTCCCAAACATTGATTTTCCATGCCCGGTCTGCCGTCGGTGACAATCCAGCAAGAAGGTTTGGCGCTCATGGAAATTCCTATTAGGAGGGGCGGACAATCAAATGGGCGCGCATCATAGCTCTAGAGCGGTGATTCGGCCAAGGTCACATTTTCGACTTTGGCTGCGGCAATCAGCGCTTTGTCTAACGTCGCCAAGTGTGTTTTGGTTCTCAAGGCCAGTTCCAAATAGGCGGAATCGTAGATGGTTAGCTTATGGCGACGCGACAGTAACAACATTTGTGTCTCGTCCGGTTCGTGATCGACCGTAATCGGCAAGCGGGCCAGAATGTGCAGAAACGCCGCTGTATCCGTCTCGGCGATGCGGCCTTTGCGTTCGCCGATGATCAAAATATTGCGGACTTCAAACCACCATAGAGTGGGCACCAGCGCGTCTTCTCGACCAAGCCGGTTTAGCGCGTTTTTAGCAACCGGTTGTTCTTCATCTGCAAACGCCCAAGTCAAAGCGATGGAGGCGTCAAGCACGAACGCCATCAGTAAGAATGCCCCTCATGGCGGGCCGATTGAATCTCGTCTAACGATAGTGTGCCCGCGCGGGTTCGAAAGGCTTGCAAGTCCGAGATAGCTGCGTCCACTTCTTTCTGGCGAAGGTCGCGTTCAGGCACCAAGCGGGCGATGATACGACCATGGCGGGTTATCACGATGGTCTCGCCTCTTTCAACCGCATTCAGCAATTGGGGCAAATGGGTTTTAGCCTCGGAGGCTTGGACTTCCCGCATGAATACCTTCCAATAAACCGGTTGAATCAACCGGTCGAAATATAGCGCTTTCATGCCAAGAGGACAAGACTTGCTACAATTGATCCAGGCGCAGTTCAATGCGGCGGTTTTTGGCCCAGGCGGTTTCGCTGTCGCCGTCATCAAGTGGTTGGAATTCGCCGAAACCGGCGGCGGCCAAATGGTCGGCGGGAATGCCATAGGCAATCAAGGTCCGCACCACGGTGATGGCGCGCGCCGTGGACAGCTCCCAATTGGAGCGGTATTTGCCCGAGATTGGGCGTTTGTCGGTGTGGCTATCCACCCGCAACACCCATTTTAGGTTTTTAGGAATTTCCTTGTTCAATTCTTGCAGCGTCACCGCCAATTGGCGCACTTGCGCTTGTCCGTCCGGTCCCAACTCAGCCGAGCCTGTGGCGAACAGCAATTCCGATTGAAAGACAAAACGATCGCCTTCGATGCGAATGCCGGGGCGATTGCCCAGCACCTGGCGCAACCGGCCGAAGAATTCGGAGCGATAGCGCTTCAGCTCTTCCACTTGCGAGGACAAAGCTTTGTTCAACTTCGATCCCAGATCGTCGATTTGCAGTTTCTGGTCGGTCACTTTCTGTTCGGACGCCGACAGGGCTTGGGCGATGCGGGACAAATCATCGCGCATGGCGGCGATTTGTTGATCCAGGGTGGCTTTCTGGGTTTCGTTTTCGGTCTTGGCGGCGCTAAGATCGTCGAGCAGATCGCTGTTGGCTTGTTTGGTCAGGTTCAACTGTTCGGCCAAGGCGCTCAGTTCCTGGGACAGGCGCTGATTGGTCTGCTCGCTGCCCGACAAGGCGTGACCCAGAAAGAATTGCGCCAGCACGAACACCATCAGTACGAACAGCATGACCATCAGCACCGTGGCCAGAGCATCGACGAAACCAGGCCAGATATCGATGGAGCGGCGCGGACGGCGGGCCAACGGCATGATTACGAGTCTCCATCCACAGAGGCCGACAACGTCCGGGCCAACAAACGCAATTCCGCTTTTAGCTCGGCGGTCACATGGTCGCGGCTTATGACCGTTTCTTCCACCAAACGCGTTAAAATCGGTTTCAGTTGTTGGTCGGTTTCACCCAGATGGGTGATCATGGATTGGTTGGCGCGCAATTGATCGGTCACCAAGGCGACCAGTTCCGTCAACACCAAGGTTTGTTTATGACTGGCATGAATGGCGGTGGTCAATTCATCCAGGCGCTCGGCGGTGCGTTCCAGCACGGCGCGGACATAAGCGGGCGAGGCGGCCGGGGCGGTGGTGGGGGCTTCGTCAGCCGACACGCTGCCCAATTGTGTCTGCGAGGCCAGCCATTCCTCAAGCTCGTTATAGAAAGCGTTTTGCGCTTGTCCCGCTTGCAAATCCAAAAAACCCAGTATCAGCGATCCGGCCAAGCCAAACAGCGAGGTGGAAAAGGCCATGCCCATGCCGCCCAGCGGCGCTTCCATGCCGGATTTCAGCTTCTCGAACGCGGCATTGGCGTCGCCGCCATCCATGGACAACGAGCGGATCACCTCACCCATGGAGCCGACGGCGTGAGACAAACCCCAAAAGGTTCCCAGCAGCCCCAAGAAGATCAACAGGCCGACGAAGTAGCGCCCCATATCTCGTTGCTCGTCCAGGCGGGACGCGATGGAATCCAACAACGACCGCAAGGTCACGGCGGATAAGCTGACTTGTCCCAGATCGTTGCCGATCATATTGGCCAGCGGAGCCAGCAGCCGCAAACGATCCGTCGAGGGTGGGCTGTGGCGGCGCACGCCTTCCAGCCAATGGGTTTCCGGCCCCAAGATCACGACTTGGCGGAAAATCAGGACGATGCCGATCAAAAAGATGCCCAGCACCAATCCGTTCAGTCCGGGATTGTATTGAAAAGCAATCCACAAGCCCGGCGCCAAGGGCGAGGCGATGACTGCCAAAACCACCAGAAAAGCGGCCATGCGAAGGATAAAACGACGGGGACGGGACATCGATGGCTCCCTAAAGTGTTCAGGCCTATCTTTATCAGAAATTGTGGTGTTTCCGTGGCGAAAACAGTGTCGCCCGGCGCTGACAAGGTTATTCCGCGTGAGGAGGCGTTATTTCGTCGGCATGTTCGGGGTAGGGGGCCAGGATGGGGGAGTCTTGAACAAGTCCCATAAGCTGGTTTGCCAAGGAATGGTTGACGTCGCGGTGATGGGCCTCATCGGAGCGAACGACCATGATTACATCGCGGAGAGTCGCCGTGCTTGGCAATTTCCAATATTTGATGGCGATTTCAGGGGCGGCGACATTGGCGCTGCGGCCTTCGTCAATTTCGTCAAGGTAATACGTATAACTCAGCACAGCCTCTTCTTCAAAATAGCCGACGACGCGATGGGCGGTTTTGGAAGAAATCAGATAAAGAATAAAAAAACCGCAATAGAACAGCCATTGCGCGGCAATGATGACGAAGCGTTCAAATTGGGTGGGGTTGGCGATTTTGACAAAGGTCATCAAATGCATGCGTTCGTTTTCGGCTTCTTCCGACAAGGTGCGAATCCAACCGTGATCGTCGCTCATGCTCCGCAAGCATTTCAAATGAGTGATCGTCGCTCCAACCATGCCCGGTACGGCGGCGATTGTTTCCAGCACCACGGCGCGATGGCCGTACCGCTTGGCAAAGAACGAATCGGCGCAAAAGCGCATAACCTTGGTAAATCCAAGCGCAAAATAATCGGTGAAAGTCGTAGGTTCATGATGCCTGTTGGCATCAATAACGGAAGCTTCTGTCATGTTGGACTCTCTTCCAAATCGAGAGGGTTGATTTTCACCCCATTTCGCCCAAATCCAACACCGGTTCGACCGGGTCGTACGTGTGCAGAATGTCTTCGGTAACTGAATCCACCTCTTGCAGGCAGACCTCATAGCCCCAAAGATTGGCCATATGAACCAGCACCTGCGTCGCGGTTTTATCGTCCAGCAGCACGCCGTTGACCACGCGATGCTGAACGATCAGGCGGCGGTCGCCCGAAAGGTCCACGTCTGAAACCTGGATATCCGGCTGAATATGGGCGACGTCGTATTGTTTGGCCAGGGAATGGCGGACGTCACGGTAACCGCGTTCGTTATGGATGGCCGAAACTTCCAGATAATCCTTGTCGGAATCGTCGTTGAGCGAGAACAGCTTCATCTTGCGGATGAGCGCGGGCGACAGATATTGCAATATGAAGCTTTCGTCGCGGTAATTGGCCCAGGCGTCTTTCAATGTCCCCCAAGGGTCGTTATTGCCAGCGAAATTGGGGAACCATGCCCGATCCTCATCGGTGGGGCTGACGCACATGCGGCGGATATCCTCCATCATGTTAAACCCCAGAGCGTAGGGGTTATGGCCGGAATAACGCGGGTCGTCGAATTCTGGCTGGAACACCACGCTGGTGTGGGAGTGTAGGATTTCCAGCAAGGCCCCGTCGTTGATCAGGCCTTTCTCGTACAGACGATTGGCGATGTGATAATGCACCTCGGTGGCGCAGCCTTCGTTCATCACCTTGGTCTGAGTTTGCGGATAGAAATATTGCGAGATGTTGCGGACGATCCGCAGGATTTCCCGCTGCCAAATCTGCAATTTTGGCGCGGTCTTTTCCAGGAAATACAGGATGTTTTCTTCCGGCAGCCCTAAGCGTTGTCGCCGCTCCAGCGTATCGTCGATAATGTTGCCGGAATTGGCCGGTTTGGGCACGGTCCGCCACAGATCGTTGAAGTTTTCCTCGTGCCATTTGCGGCGTTCGGCTTCGCGCTTCTGCTCGTCGCGCAGGTCGAAGGGGCGCTTGCGGGGATAGCGATTGACACCC
>CAIYCT010000060.1 GCA_903924765.1 uncultured Rhodospirillaceae bacterium
AGGCGACGAGGGAGAGTCAGTTCTGCTGGGAAAAGGTCCTTCAGGCGGTCAGCGAGGGAAAAGCGTTATCACACCTGTGCATTGCTATGCGCGCCTTTTTCCGTAGACATTCGGCTTTTCTGTCGACATATCAATATGATAAGAATTTCCACCCTCTAAAAACCTCCCCCCGCCGCTTTTGGCCGTCCGCCTGGATTTTCCGCGAGCCTCCCCATCACCCCTACCCTCGCCCCGCCAGGACCATCGTCCTATCAACCCCACCTACCCCGAGCAGCCACCGGCCGCGACGATCACCATTTGTTCACATTTTACTCCCCGTGCGCCAGCCTCAGAGTGATAAGTTTCTTATATGGAAAACGCAGACGAGGCATCTTTGGCTGACGAAACCGGGTGGCTGGGAGGTGTGGCGGCCTGTCCCGAGAACGGTCTGCTCGACGCGGTGACGATGCGCGAACTCGAAGCGCATGGTTATTGTGATGGGAGGCGAAGGCAGCGGTGCAGCCACCGACAGCCGCGCGGCGTCACGAGTGAGAGTTCGTGGGCAAACTAATGGGCGAAACGCTACAGAGCCGCCTCCAGTACCACCAATGCCGCCGCGTACCGTGCCGCCAGTTCGATCCGCACCTCTTCCGGCAGCAGCGCCAATCGCTCTGGGTCGGCGTTGTCTCGGTTTTCGGCCCACTTGACCCGAATCGCGCTGACCACGCCACTGTCGGCGATGGCCTGAACCCAGGCATGATACGGCCAGTTTCGGTCCCTTGTCACAGCCACCACGGTGCTGACCACCACCTCGGAGTAACCCAACCGCCGAAGGTCGGCCTCGGTGATGCTGGTATCCGCAAGCACATCATGCAGCAGCGCCGCATGCTGTTCGTCAACGGTCGCATCCGGCCACCGGGCCAGCATCCGGTGAAGGACGCGCTCCGGGTGTTCCTGGTAAGGCATGCCCGCCATGTCCACCTGACCATAATGAGCGGCACACATCACGGTGACGGTGTTGGCAATCATCGGCTGCTTCATGCTGCCCTTCCGGTGTGCGGCGCCGATCAGCGGCTCGGCCAGTTCCAGCGGAATGACCCTACTGCAAATCCGCTCCGACCAATCTCGAGAATATCTCGTTGCAGGTAACGAATTTTGTTTGCAGGGCGCGATAGGCGGGCATAAGGCGACAGCGCTGCAAACTGATCACCATCGTCATCATGTCGACGACAGCAGTCGCCATGCTCTGCTATCCTCGACACTGCGGCACCGCCACGGTGATTCCCTGAACTGTATCACCAGCCGACGTCGCCAGCGCGGCGGCGGTGCCGCGCCACCCAAACAACGAGCGAATCAAATCAAACCGGGCTTGCCTGTATCATATACCGGCGTTAAGGCCGGCTCCTCTGGAAAAGCCACTGCGTAGTACTTATAATGGCCGACCTGTCGCTCAATTGAAGCCGGCCGCTCATAAAGGTATGGTTGCAGGTTCATGTCCTGCCGGGTCCTCCAGCCTTCCAATCTTCAACGGATAGCATAATGTCCGACATCCCCAGCGATACCAAATACGACAAGGCACTCGATATCGCCGCGAAGCATCTTACGGACGCAATCGTTGAAACCAGTCAGCTGGACCCAGGAGCAGCAGGAGTAATGTTGCAGGTCGCTGTTGGCGCCACAGCCGACATGCTCGGCGCCGACGCAGCTGCCGAATTGGTCCGAGCGTTAGCCGATCATGTCGAATCCGTGGCTATCGTTCATTCTCCAGACGGCGCTTAACCGATCGCCCATGCCCAGATTCACGAAGCCCCGCAGCCAGAGAAGTGCACTCCCAGAGATGCCCGGCTGTCCCGGCGGACGCGTCGATGAGCCGCTCAGCTGCGCGCCATGGCGTCGGCAACAACCCAACGGCACCGAGCTATGGGCCAATTCTCGCTCAGTCCATTCGAGCTCCCAGATCAATCCGCTCTGACGAATTATGGCTCGGCGTACGCGGGTTGGGCACGCGGTTGAGCCGGGGAGCGAGGCGCAATGGTCCGGGCGCCTAATCAACAGATGGCCGCGCCTTAGTATTTGATTCGGCATAGTTATGGTGGCCGAATATATTATGGCCATCATCAGCCCAGTTGGAGAAATAGTTTTGATCAAAGCCTCTGTTACAGTATAACAGTGACCCAAATATTAATGTAAGGATTACAAACGCAATTGGGGCTGCAATAGATGTAAAGCGGCACCAGCGCTGTTCGTGTTCGTAGTCCATCATCGTTTTGCGGAAGACCGCACCTTCCTTCATCATATTTAGATAGCACGGACACGAATGTTAACCGTGCATGCGGCCTTATTCTCAGGCTCGTCGCGAGAAATTTCATAGGGGGAAATGGCGGGGCTCCCCAGCGGACATGGCATGAGGAATTTCATTTGCTGTTGCTCAAGAAGCTCTGCTTTGGCCGTCAGAGTTCGTTGCCACGCCCGGCCAAAGAAAGCCGGTGGCTCAGGAGCCGATTGACGGTCAGGAGACTGTGTCGCTTGCTGGCTATTTTTTTTCGCAAGGCCAGCTCAGTGACCAGACATTCAGCATGCCAAACCGAGCCGGTCTGTCCCAAAACTCTGGATGGTTTTTAACATAGGCACGAAATAGCGTCGATAAATGCTCATCCGTGACATCAATTGGTATGCATGCGCCAAAACTCTTCTGTTCACCAACTTGGTCCCTCGCGCCATTTATTTCATTATAGCACTGCCTCGCCAAGTCTTCACCGAACTGTGGCAACTTGTCATGCAAAGACTTCTCGTAAAGCTCACAGCACCTCATCATGTTAACTTCAGTCTTACAGTCTATGGAAAGACATAACCCGTCTTTGGGGCAAAGTAAGAGAGCGAAGACGGTAAACAATAAGCGCCGCATCCTGGTTCTCCCACCCCTTGAATTGTAAGTCAGAATTATGAATCACCCTGCATTACTATGAATGTTGGCATTGCCCGCCACAGTTTACGCTCAAATGTTAAGGGCGACCGGATTGGCCTATTTGTTCGAGTCGTGGCGGCGGCACTTCATCCGGTCCTACGCGCTGCCCCGTCGCTCGTGTCAAGCGGCCACGGCCTGACTATACCCCAAGGTCCGGCTAATGAGGTGGGGTAAATTGACCATGACTATGCCCGGCTGATGAAGGCCGTCGCACCAAACGGCGGATTGGCTCGAGCCTATGTTAGCGGGCCACTACCGGCTATCGGCGGGTCCGCTGTTGTCAGCCGCCACCAGCCACATCCACAGCGGCATCCACGGCGGCGGTCTGTGCATGGTCCACGGATGACGACACGCCTTCGCTGACTTTATGGCCGCCAACCTCTGCCGTCCATGCGAACTGGTTGCCACGCTGCTCGATGGTCAAGACGGCGCCTCGACACATGGTGGTCAGGAGGTTGGCCCGGTTCGGCAGCCAGACCAAGTTGCGCGGCCGGCGGCGCTCTGTGGAGGTGATCATGGTTGGGCCTGAGGTGGTGTTGTCCGTCCTGCAAATTCGCAGGACGGTCATGGAGACGGAAGTCGGGTGCGGATTGTTAGCCTGCCGCCGGTAATGGCTTGTCGCCGAAATCCTGCGCCGGCCAAAGGTCGGTCTGGTCGGGTGGCGAGTATTCCTCTGGCCGAGGCCGTGGCAGATGAACGATCACTCCGCGTGGGCGGACAGGGCGGCCAGGGCGGCGGGGCGTGAGAGAGGTCATGCTGATCAGTGTCCCAGGAGCTTCGCCAGACCGAACATCGTGCCTACGACGATGCCGGAGTTGATGGCAATGGCGCCGAGAATGACCTTCAGTAGATCAACCTTTGTTTCTGCGAGCGCGGCCTGAAGGTCGGGCTTGGTTACGATATTGGTCAGGTCCGTAGCGCGCGACTCCTGCACCAACATCGTGATCGTCTCGGCCTGCGGTTCGGAGAGACCAACGGCGGTGAGCTTCTTGATGAAAGCGTGGGTGTCGAAGGTAACGGCGGTCATAGTGCAAGCCACGTTGGTTGATGGAGGCATGATAGCTCAGGATTGCGCCGATGGCGAGTGTGGCAATGGCCCCGATCTCTGGGTCAACTTGCAGGCTCACTATGACCTGGATCGGTTATCTCGCGAGATGAGCGCCTAGCTGGCGGACATTCCGACGCTGCACGCGGCTTAAGATTTGATGGTGCACCCGCTCTGCCCCCGGGCATCGGGCTCGTAATACCAACGGCCCTAGATATTGACCTGTTTCGCCCATTGGCGACTAGCAATTGACCTGATGCGCTCCGGCATGCTCATG
>CAIYCT010000061.1 GCA_903924765.1 uncultured Rhodospirillaceae bacterium
CGCCCTCGGGCGGCGGCAGGCGGGTGACGATGGCTTCCAGCACGTCGCCGATGCCCAAGCCGGTCTTGGCGGAAATCATCACCGCTTCCGACGCGTCCAAGCCGATGACGTCTTCTATTTGCTGACGGATGCGTTCGGGTTCGGCGGCGGGAAGGTCGACCTTGTTCAGAATGGACACGATCTCGTGGCCTGCATCCAGGGCCTGATAGACGTTGGCCAGGGTCTGGGCCTCAACGCCTTGGCTGGCATCCACCACCAGCAGCGAGCCTTCACAGGCGGCCAGCGAGCGCGATACCTCGTAGGCAAAATCCACATGGCCGGGCGTGTCCATCAGATTGAGCTGATAGGTTTTGCCGTCCTTGGCCGTATACATCAAGCGGACGGTTTGGGCCTTGATGGTGATGCCCCGTTCGCGCTCGATATCCATGGAATCAAGGATTTGTTCGCGCATGTCGCGATCTTCGATGCCGCCGCAGGTTTGAATCAACCGGTCGGCAAGCGTGGATTTGCCATGATCGATATGAGCGATAATGGCGAAATTTCTGATGTGGGAGAGTTTGTTCATTTCGATTGGGGAACTTAATGGCTTGGGGCCGGTTTGGGAAGCGCTATATTGGTTTGACGCAATCGGCGGCCTGCTTGGCGCGGGCGCGGGCTTCGTCAGTGGTCGCGCCAGAGGCCAGCGCCACACCCATGCGGCGGCGGACGAAGGCCTCGGGTTTGCCAAACAGGCGGATGTCGCTGCCCGGCAAGGCCAAGGCTTTTTCGACTCCTTCATAGGCGATGCCCACGGCGTCCTTGCCGCCATAGATCACCGCTGACGCGCCGATGCGGTCAAGCCCGGTATCCACCGGCAGGCCCAGAATGGCGCGGGCGTGTAGATCGAATTCGGACAGGCGTTGGGTCCGGAGCGTCACCAAGCCGGTATCGTGGGGTCGGGGGCTGACTTCGGAAAACCACACTGCATCGCCCTTCACAAACAATTCCACCCCGAACAGGCCGCGCCCTCCCAAGCCGTCGGTGATCTTGCGGGCAATGTCTTGGGCTTTGGCCAGGGCCATGGCGCTCATGGGCTGTGGCTGCCATGATTCCACGTAATCGCCATTGACTTGGCGATGGCCGATGGGCTCGCAGAAAAATGTCTCGACGCTGCCTGACGGACCGATGGCGCGCACCGTGAGCAGGGTGATTTCATAGTCGAAATCGATAAAGCCCTCGACGATGATGCGGCCGCCTTTGACGCGCCCGCCCGCTTGGGAATAGTCCCAGGCGGCTTGAATGTCCTGGGCGCTCTTCAAGGTGGATTGGCCCTTGCCCGATGACGACATCACCGGTTTGACCAGACAGGGATAGCCGATGCCGCCCGCGATGGCGGCTTGCAGCGCGTCCAGGGAATCGGCAAAGGCGAAAGGCGAGGTCGGCAGTCCCAATTCCTCGGCGGCCAGACGGCGGATGCCTTCACGGTTCATGGTCAATTGGGTGGCGCGGGCGGTGGGGATCACTTCAGCGATGCCGTCGCGTTCGATTTCGGCCAACACCTCGGTGGCGATAGCTTCAATTTCGGGCACCACCAGATGGGGGCGTTCGGCCAAAATGACGGCGCGCAGAGCGTCGGCGTCGGTCATGGCGATCACGTGGGAGCGATGGGCTACCTGCATCGCCGGCGCATGGGCGTAGCGATCGACGGCGATCACCTCGACGCCCAAACGTTGCAGCGAAATCGCCACTTCTTTGCCTAACTCTCCTGATCCCAGCAGCATGACCTTGATCGAGGTGGGCGAAAGCGGCGTTCCCAGTTTCATTTTTGTACCCTTTGGCGAATGGAGTTTGCTTTGCCGAATATACCCACTCCTGTTCGACAACCAACATCAATTTGCTCGAAAATGAATTGTCAGAGAGGAGGCTCGCCCCTATTGTGACGGCGAGGTAACAAGAAAAGGCAAGGGTGGCGGCGATGGTGTGGTCGACAGAGATGGTCGTCCTTATGTTTTTATTGGCAGCGACGGTTGCTTATACGGGATTGGCATTTCGGCAGGTTATTCAATTCAAGGCGGGCGCTCGCCCCCTATCGTCATTGTCTGATTGGCCCGCAATAAGCGTTCTCCAGCCGCTCTGTGGCGCGGAGCCACGGCTGTATGATTCCTTGCGCTCGTTTTTCGTCCAAGATTATTCGGACTTCCATCTGGTGTTCGGCGTTCGCGACCCGTTAGACCCCGCCATACAGATTGTGGAACAGCTGAAGAGGGAGTTTCCCGAACGGGACGTAACCTTGATCGTGGACGCCCGGATTCACGGACCCAATCTAAAGGTCAGCAACTTGATGAATATGATGGCGGCGTGTCGGCATCCGATGATCGTGGTGGCCGATAGCGACGTCCTGGCGCCGCCTGATGCCTTGCGCTCTTTGGCCATCAAAATGAACGCGCCTGGCGTTGGCGCGGTGACGACTTTATACAGCGGGATTGGGACAAATGGCTTGGCGTCGCGGCTTGGCGCTTTGTATATCAACGATTGGTTCTTGCCCTCTGCCTTGGTGGATTTGTCTTTAAGCGGCATTGACGGGTGTTACGGCCCCCTGACTGCCATTCGCCGTTCCATCTTGGACGATATCGGCGGCTTCCCCGCCTTGGTTGATTACCTTGCCGAGGATAACCGATTGGGACGCATGGTCCGATCCCACAATCATATTTTGTCGTTGGACTCGAACGTGGTTCCGACGCTTGTCAATGCTCTGCGGATGCGGGATTTGTTTGCCCAGGAAATTCGGTGGTCGCGTACAGTGCGCAATTGCCGCCCCAAAGACCATTTTCTGTCCGTCGTGACTTTTCCGTTGCCCATCTTGATCGGCTTAGCAGCGGCCGTTCATACTCTGCTGGCCGCTGTGGGAGTGGCCGGATACGTGGCTTTGCGCATGGCTCTCAGCCTTGCTGTCAGCTCTAAGATCCCCGCTGCCGGTCGCGTGACCCCGCTGTTGGTGCCGCTTCGCGAATGTCTGTGCTTTGCGGTTTGGGTGGCCAGCTTTTGCGGCAGCACCGTTGTTTGGCGAGGACAACAGTATCGATTGAGCTCTTCCGGTCGATTGGAGGCAGTCCAACGCCAAGACACCGTCATGGTTCCGTCTTTGGCGGGCAGGGACAACGTTTAATGCTAAGGACCGTTGGGCTTATTGTTCTTGGGCTGATCATTCTGGGTATCGCATTGGTCAGTTGCGATATTGGCAGTGTGACCCAAGCCTTGGGTTTGATCGGGCTGAAAGGCGCGGTGTTGCTCAGTCTCTGGCGGACTATTCCAATCGGACTGTGCGTCTTGGCGCAAATGTTTTTGATCCCTCCACAAACCAGGCAACGGTTCCTGGCGTCTTTGTCGGCGCGGCTTGGGCGCGATGGCGTTGCTGCGTTGCTCCCCGTTCTTCCCGGCGGCGGCGAAGTGGTCGGAGCGCGGATTCTCACTTTGTACGGCATCGATGGCGGTTTGGCTCTGGCCATCTTGGTGGTGGATTTGACGCTGGAAATCGCCTCGCAAGCGGGCTTCTCGATGTTGGGAGTGGGCGCGTTGTTCATGGCGCTGCCGAAGGTCGGCGCCGGTCAATGGGGGATGCTGGCGGTGCTGTTGCCGGTGGGGCTGGTGTTGGGACTGGCCTTCATGCAGCATCCCAAAGTGATCGAAAAGTTGGAACAGCTGACCAAGCTCCTGGCTGGCGACAGAATTCCGGTGGGCAAGCTGATCCCCCATATTTCCTCGATTTATCAAAACCGCAGCAACATCGTTTGGGGCACTGTCCTGCATTTGGCCGGATGGGTGATCGGCATTGGCGAAGCATGGCTGGCGCTGACTTGGCTGGGTCATCCCCTGCCAGTGGCGAGCGTCCTGGCGTTAGAGGCGGTGGTATTCGCCATTAAAGGGGTGGCCTTTATCATCCCATGGTCTCTGGGCGTCCAAGAAGGCGGTTACATGGCCCTGGGCGTGGCATTGGGGGTGCCGCCGGAATTGGCGTTGTCACTGGCATTGGTCAAGCGTCTGCCCGATCTGGTGCTGGGCATTCCCGGTTTGATTCTGTGGCACCGGGCCGAGCGGTATCAGCCGAGGGACGATTTGGACGAGGACGAGACGCCCAAACAGGACGAAACCGAGGCTTCTAAGCTTTCCGGCGCATCGGTAGGCGCAAAGCGCTGAACCACTTGACCGTCACGGCTCACCAGGAATTTGGCAAAATTCCATTTGATCGCTTCGGTTCCCAAAATACCCGGCTGGGCTGATTTCAAAAACGTGTAAAGCGGATGGGTGTCATCCCCGTTGACGTCTATCTTGCCGAACAACGGAAAGGTCACCTTATAGGTCGTGCTACAGAAGGATTGAATTTCCTGGGGCGTGCCCGGTTCCTGGCCGCCGAACTGATTGCACGGAAAGCCCAGGACCTCGAAGCCTTGATCCCGGTATTGGCGGTATAACGCCTCCAACCCGGCATATTGGGGGGTCAGTCCGCATTTGCTCGCCACATTGACGATCAGCAAGACTTTGCCTTGGTACGGAGCCAACGTGGTCGGCGTGCCATCCAAAAGCGCCACGGGGATTTGATACAGTGTGCTCATGCAGCATAAATAGAAGCCCCCCTTGCAACTAGCAAGGGGGGCCGCAAAGATTCTTATCTTTATTTCGAGTTAGAGATGGAGGCGGCCTTGGCCAACAAGGCTTCGGCCATGCGGATGCTGGCGATGTCGATCAGGCGACCGTCCAACGACACAGCGCCCTTTCCGGCCTTGGCGGCCTCGTCCATGGCGGCCAGGATGCGCCGCGCCTTGGTCACTTCCGCATCCGACGGGGTGAACACGGCATTGGCCAATTCCACCTGAGACGGATGGATCGCCCACTTGCCTTCATAGCCCAGCACGGCGGCGCGCTTGGCGGCGGCGGTGAAGCCGTCCGGATCGCCGAAATCACCGAACGGACCGTCGATGGGGCGCAGGCCATAGGCCCGGCACGCCACCATCATGCGGGTTTGGGCTGCGTGCCATTGGTCGCCCCAATAGAACGAGCGGTTGCCATCGGCATCTTTGTCGGACAGCACGCCGTAATCGGGATTGACGCCGCCGATGACGGTGGTGCGGGCGCGGGTCGAGGCGGCATAGTCGGCCACGCCGAAGCTCATGGCTTCCAGGCGCTTGGACGAGGTGGCTATGGCTTCCACATTGGCCATGCCCAACGCGGTCTCGATCAAAATGCCGAAACCGATTTTCTTGGTCCGCTTCTTGGCAGCTTCGATCTGGGTGACCAGCATGTCGACGGCATACACGTCCTGCGGCACGCCGACCTTGGGGATCAGGATCATGTCCAGGCGCGGGCAGTTCTCGACGATGTCGACCACGTCGCGATACATGTAATGGGTGTCGAGACCGTTGATGCGAAGCTCCATGGTCTTGGTGCCCCAATCGATCTCGTTCAGGCCCTGAAGGATGTTCTTGCGCGCTTGCTCCTTATCGTCGGGGGCGACGGCGTCTTCCAGATCCAGGAAGATGACGTCGGCGGCGGAGGCGGCGGCTTTCTCGAACATGGCGGGATTGGAGCCAGGAACAGCCAGTTCCGAACGGTGGAGACGGGGCGTAGATTGCTCGACGGCAAAGAAACTCATGATGAATCCTTATAGTTTGGGGGCTTATTGTTGGTGCCCAGAGTGTCTCGGAGGGGAGGCAGCGCACAGCATAACTCAGGCGCCGCCTTGCATAAACAGCTTTGATTTAGGCGGCGCGCCGATCCGCCAAAACCTTGGCCATGGTGACGCCGAAATCGGATGGGCTGGGCGATACGATCAAGCCGAACGACTTCATGATCTCGGTCTTTTCCGCGGCGCTGTCGCCCGAACCGGCCACGATGGCGCCCGCGTGCCCCATGCGGCGGCCCTTGGGCGCGGTCAGTCCGGCCACGTAACCGACCACCGGCTTGGTCATGTTTTCCTTGATCCATTGGGCGGCTTCCGCCTCTTGCGGACCGCCGATTTCGCCAATCA
>CAIYCT010000062.1 GCA_903924765.1 uncultured Rhodospirillaceae bacterium
GCTGATCCAATACCAAGAAACAATCCCAATCAGATGGTGCTCCAATGGGCTTGAAATTTAAACCGGACACCCGTGGACTTGATCCGGCCATCCACGTGGTTCAACGGATACCGTGCCAGACGGAAGGACGTGGATGCCCGTGTCAAGCACGGGCATGACGTTGTGGAGGGCATTTTCACAAGAACCGGGTTGCCCGGCGGATTCATCGTGCTATAAGACCCCCATGAGCGATCCTGTGATTTTGGTCGTCAACGGCCCCAACCTGAATATGCTTGGCACTCGTCAGCCCGAATTGTATGGGCACGAAAGCCTTGCGGATGTGGAATCCCTGTGCCTGGCGCACGCCGCTTCCCTTGGGCTGGCCATCGACTTCCGGCAATCCAATCACGAAGGCGACTTGGTCGACTGGATCCAGCAAGCCAAGGGCGTGGCGGCGGGCATCGTCATCAATGCCGGCGCTTATACCCATACCTCGGTGGCCATCTTGGACGCGCTGCTTAGCGTGTCGTTGCCAACCATCGAGGTTCATCTGTCCAACATTCACCAGCGCGAAGAGTTTCGCCATCATTCCTATGTGTCGAAAGCGGCCAAGGGCATGATCTGCGGCTTGGGGTCCCATGGCTATGTCCTGGCCCTGGATGCGCTGGCGAAACTGATCGGTTCCAAAGGAGCTTAATGTGACCACTCCTCCCTCTTCCTCCATCAAAAGCGACCTCATCCGCGCCTTGGCGGATATCTTGGATGAAACCAAGCTGACCGAGATCGAATACGACGCCGACGGCATCCGCATTCGCGTCGCCCGCCAAGTCACTCAATCGGCCACCATTCAGCAGATCGCCGCGCCCGCCGCGCCGCAAAGCGCCGCCGCCGCCGGACAAGCCGCGCACGAAGAGATTCCCTTGGCCAACGCGGTCACCTCGCCCATGGTCGGCGTGGTCTATCTGTCGCCGGAACCGGGCACGCCCCGCTTCGCCGATGTGGGAACCACCGTGCATGAGGGCCAGACCCTGCTGCTGATCGAAGCCATGAAGACCTTCAATCCCATCCAGGCGACCCGCGCGGGCAAAGTGACCCGCATCTTGGTGGTGGACGGTCAGCCGGTGGAATTCGGCGAACCCTTGGTCATCGTCGAATAATGTTCGACAAGATTCTGATCGCCAATCGGGGCGAAATCGCATTGCGGATTTTGCGGGCCTGCAAGGAAATGGGCATCCGCACCGTGGCCGTTCATTCCACCATCGACAAGGACGCTATGCATGTGCGTCTGGCCGACGAAGCGGTGTGCATCGGTCCCGCTTCGGCCAAGGCGTCGTACCTGAACAAGGCCGCCATTTTAAGCGCCGCCACCATTACGGGGGCCGACGCCATTCATCCGGGCTATGGCTTTTTGTCGGAAAACGCCGACTTCGCCGCCATCGTCGAGGAACACGACATTACCTTTATCGGCCCCTCGCCTGCCCATATCCGCATGATGGGCGACAAGATCACCGCCAAGCAAGCGGCCCTGTCCGCCGGTCTGCCCTGCGTTCCCGGCTCGGCAGGCTCGCTGGACACTGAAGAAGCGGCGCTCAAGGCGGCGGAAGAAATCGGCTATCCGGTCCTGATCAAGGCCACGGCGGGCGGCGGCGGCAAAGGCATGAAGGCCGCCCACAACGCCCAAGAGCTGGCTCATTCCTGGCGCATGGCGCGCTCGGAAGCGGGCGCGTCGTTCGGCAATGCCGACGTCTATATGGAAAAACTGCTGCTGCATCCCCGCCATATCGAGATGCAGATCCTGGCCGACAATTACGGCGCCGTGGTGCATTTGGGCGAGCGCGATTGCTCGCTGCAACGCCGCCACCAAAAGGTGTTGGAAGAGGCCCCCTCGGCGGCCTTGACGCCGGAACAGCGGGCCGATATCGGCCAAGTGGCCTGCGCCGCCATCGCCAAACTGGGCTACCGCAACGCCGGCACCATCGAATTCCTGTACGAAGACGGCAAGTTCTACTTCATCGAGATGAATACCCGCTTGCAGGTGGAGCATCCCGTTACCGAAGCCATCACCGGCATCGATCTGGTGCGCGAGCAAATCCGCATCGCCGCCGGGGAAAAGCTGGGCTACACCCAAAAAGACATCAAATTCACCGGCCACGCCATGGAATGCCGCATCAATGCCGAGGACCCGCAGACCTTCACGCCCTGCCCCGGCCTGGTCACCGGCTATCATCCCCCCGGCGGCTTGGGCGTGCGCGTGGATTCCGGCCTGTTCGCGGGCTATCGCGTCCCCCCCACCTACGACAGCATGGTCGCCAAGCTGATCGTCCACGGCGCCAACCGCGAGCAAGCCATCATGCGCCTGCGCCGCGCCATCGGCGAATACGTGATCGACGGCATCAAAACCACCCTGCCCCTGCACAACCGCCTGGTCCACGAACCGGACTTCATCAACGGCGATTACGACATCCACTGGCTGGAAAGATTTGTGGGCCACAAGGGGTAACAAAACTCCCCCTCCCCGAAAGGGCCGCTGAGCGTTTCAAACTTAGTCGGCAACGACTTCAATCAGTTGTAGAAAACGAAAAAACCCCGCCAGCCCAAAGGCCGGCGGGGTTTAATGGGTAAGACAAGGTCGGGTTATTGCGTCAGCTTGGCACACTCTTGTTGGATTTGCGTATGCACCGGAGCATCCAGCGCGGCGGCTGCTTGTGCGGCCGGGCCGGTTCCGGTGGCGGTGGCAACCGCCTCGCCGCTCACCAGCGCGATGGGTTGCAGGGCGGCATCCGCCGTGCACAATTGCTGACCCGAGCAACCGGCGCATGACGCCACAATCAGCAGGATCGACAGCTTAGGCATTGGGCTTTCCTCCGCTGTCCTTGGCCTGCAGCACATTCAGCGCCAGCAGATCGATGACCTTGTACAGCTTGCCAGCCACACTGCCGGGATCGGGGGTGGGCGACAGGGCGGCCACGGCCGAGGCCGCCACCACCACATGGGCCGGGTCGGCTTGCAGCCAATCCAGGATGGCTTGCAGGAACGTAATAACGGTCATGATTTTCCTTTCAGTTCAGGGGTACGACAGGAGCAAAACCGTTGCAGATCAACAACAACTGCGACGGGGTAACGATGCGCCAAGGACGGATCAAGCAATGCCCGATGAAGGACGGATTGGGCTGGGTGAGCATGCCCGTAGCAGTGCCCGAGCAAATCAAATGACCGGGTTGCGACCAATCCTCGCCCACGGCGATGCCCTTGATGGCGTCGATGTCATAAGGCGTGCCTTGCATGCTCAAGGCCCAATCGAACGCGGCTTTCTGGCACGCCTCCGAGGTGGGCAGGCTGACGCGCTTACGATTTTCCATGCCGCAGGTGTCGCCATAATTGGCGGGACGGATTTGCACGCCGGACGGCATGCCGCCCAAGCCGCCTTGATGCCCTGATTGACCGCAAGGCTGGTGCCCAGCAAGGAATTCTGCACCGATTGTTGCGCCCCCAGGCTGGACGCCGCGCCCAAGGCCAAGCCGGTTGCCCCCATGGCCACCGATCCCAATGCCGCCAGATTGCCGCTGGTCAACGCCCGCATATTCTGATAGGCCGCCTTGGCCTCCAGATAGGCGATGGTGATTGCGTTGATGATCGCATAGAAGGCCTGATACTGGGCCGCGCTCATCTGCACTTGCAGCGCCGCCGCATAGGCCGCCGACCCAAGCTGCGTCACCTGCGCGTCCATGGCCTGAAAACTTGCCGCCAATAGCTCATCCGCCGAGGGCGCGACAACAGTGACCGGATTGTCATCGTTGGCGACCACCGACAGCTTGATCTCGTAAGGGATTTCCAGTCCGCCGACATGAAGGTGATAGTTGAAGGATGAAATAATCACCGCGCGGCGAAAATCCCTGAACTTCAGCAGCAAATTCGGGCCATTGATCCGCAGCGTGTCCAGATACTTGGCCCGCGCCATGGCGTCGCCGCCCCGGAATTGGCCTCTCCAATGAATATGGGCTTCATCCGCCCCCATCGCCTCGATGACGCGCGCGCCGCCGGGAAACTTATGCGTGACCAGACGCTGATCGCCGCCCAACGGCAATTTCTCGGGAATCTCAAAGCCGCTGAAGACAAAATCGCCAAGGGTAAGATCGTTCATGATGTAAGTCGCCTTGATTGACAGGGTAAAGCCCTTCGTCATCACCGGGCTTAAGACCCGGTGATGACGAAGGTGAAAGGATGGACTATGAAATTTACAGGCACAGCTTTTGTGCAAGCAGACGCCGCTTAATCAGGGGAATTCATGGAATGACCAACCCGGCGACCACCGCCTTGCCCAGGATGTCCTTGATCTGGTCTTCGCAGGCGATCAGCGCGGGCGTCAGGAATGGTTGCGGCGGAGCGGCGCTGGAACCCAGTTCGCGGGCGATTGCGGCGTCCGAGGTCGAGCCGATGATCGCCGTCTGGTCCTCGATTCCATGGCTGATGGAGGCGGCCAAATCCCCCTCGCCCACCCTGTCCTTGGCGGTTTGCTCCACCAGGGCGGCGGCCTTGTCCAAGCCCTCGGCCAGACGCTTGGGCAGCGCCGCTTGCAATGCGATCAGTTCCACGGCGAAGGCGGCGGGGCTGGAGAATGTTTTCATCGGCCCCGCTCCTTGAAGCTCATGGTGTTAAGATCGAACTCGTTGCCCTGGAACTCGCTGAACTTGATCGCCATCCAGTGGCGATGGGTGTCGTCCAGCGCGAAGGCCACATCGAACGGAACGCCATTATGGACGAGCCACAAACACTCGGTCAGCGGCCCGTCCGTTAGGAGTTTTTTAGGTCGGCTTCCGTGCTATCGGCGCGCAGGAAATTCTGGGCCACCGCCTGCTGCACCGCCTCGTTGCCCGCGTCGCCCAGGCGTTGATACAGCGCCCGCAGCTGCAACTCGTTTTGGGGGGTCTGGATGGCCTCGCCGTCGATCTGGCGCACGAATTTCAGGTGCGAGACTTCGGCCAGATAGACCAGATTAATGCGGTCGCCGCCCGCCGCCTTGGCGAAATCCAGATTGTCCAGCGGCCGAGGCTTGGCGAGGGCGAGGCTGCGCCCCAAGGCGTCGGTGACGGTGACTGTGGCGCTGGCCGCCTTGACCATGGCCGCCGAAGGCGTGTCGCCAGCCGCCTGGGTGGTGGAAGATGTGTCTTTAACTTTCAACGTCGCCATTGTGTGTTCTCCTTGGTGTGTGTGAAGCGAGTGAGGGGGCAGTTGGTTGTGAGGGGGCCGATGATTGTGAGAGGAAAGCAGCCCGCAGTGCGTGAATCGCGCGCGCCTAATACCCTGGAAGCATCGGCACATTGCCATAATCAACCTCGCCGCCCTGGCTGCGGTTGTTCATGGACTCCACCACCGCCTTGGTGACGGCCTCGACCAAGACCTTGCCGTCCAATTTGACGGTGGTGTGGAGGACCGAGCCCTTGGAATTGTGCTGCGGGGCTGCGTAATGCTGCGGTTTAGCCTTTTCCTTGGCGTGGGCAGCGGCTTCTATGGCGGCTTCGGCGGCGGGGGTAAGGCCGTGCCCGCCCATGTTGGTGTCTTTCCGCCCGCCCAGATGGACAAGCCAATTGGCAAGGCGCGGAAAGCCATAGGCAAAGCCAGCTCCAGCCCCAACCAACCCCAGCACCGGTCCTAACGTCGCCGCCATCCCGCCAGCCGCGACGCCAGTGGCCGTTTCTAACAAGGGCGCGGCTTTGGCCGCCCCCTTGAGCCCAGAGAAAAGTATTTTTCCCATGCCATACAGTGCAGTCCCCTCCGCCACCCCCGTCAGCATTTTGACCAGGGTCGGATTATCCCGCGCGAACTGCGTCAAAACACCCAGCGCATCGCTCAGGCGTTCAAGCTCCTCAACCACAAGCGGCATATTTGATTGACCGATGGACAGCAGAAGATCCTGATAGCGTGCCGCAAGCCGTCGCTGCTCCATTATGGACTGATTTGCCGGATCGTTTATAACCTCGGACGCCCCTTTTGCTTGGTCATAGGCGGTCAACGACCGGTTCAACACCTCCATCTGAGCCATGATCGGGTTAAAAACCTTGGCCCCCTCGGTCCCGAATAGAAGGGCGTTTTCACGGTTGCGGTCTGTGGCCGAGTTGATTCCTGCCGCCTGATACTTTTCCATGACGGCCTTGACGTATTCATTCAAATTGGTGGCTTGCAGAGCGGCCAGGGACGCGGACTGTTTCGTGCCCGACCCGTCCGCCATGCCCAGCCGTTTCAATTCCGCTTGCATCAGCTGGGGGGATTTGGGCAGCATCCCATTGGCGCGGGTGTAAGCGGACTCCAAATCCCTTGCAGACTCAACGCCGCCAAGCTGGCCAATGATTGGCAGCAGGAAGCCGCCAATCGTTCGGAGACTCTGCTGACTTGTGGCTGTCGAACTTTGGGCGGCGAACTGCGCCAGTTGCTCCTCGTCAACCATCTTGCCGCTGGATTGAGTGGCCTTGAACGCCATATCGGCGATGTCTTGGGCGCGATTGGCATCGCCCGCTCCGCCCATCAAGCCAATGACCTTGTTCAGACCTGGCAGGGATTGAAGGGCGGCGTCATGCTTGGAGCCGCTTAAGGCAGCGGTCGCCACCTCATACTGCGCCAGAATGGGCATCATGGTCTTGGCGGCCTTCAACGCGTCTTCGCCGCTTTTGCCCATATCGTGATAGAGCTTTTGTGTCTGGGTTAATATCCGCAGCCGGTCGAGTTCGGCGGCATTAATGATCGCCGTCGACTCGACAAACTTCTTGGCCTCTTCCACTTGCGAAGAACTCAAGCCCCCCTGCCGCAACTGGGCCAGTTGGCGTTCGTACTCGATGGTTTTTTCAAATGGACCGTCAATGGCTTTAGCAAGCCCGGCCCCCACGCCGCCGATTTTTCCTAGGTTTGTCAGAGTCGTTTGGAATTGTTCGGCACGTGTATTAAGTGTGTTAAATTGCGTAGAAAGTCCCGCCAAACCTGTGGTAACTTTTTCCTCTAGTGCGAGTTTA
>CAIYCT010000063.1 GCA_903924765.1 uncultured Rhodospirillaceae bacterium
CACGATCCTCAATGCCGACGGGCAACGACTTGTCGCGCCGACGAAGAAGGAGGAGAAGCGTATCTGCCTTGCCCTCTGCCTTGCCCTCCGCCCGTCCTTTAGCCGCCCCTTCGGCCATCCATTCCTTCGCGGCGATCGACAGCATTTCGTCCTCCCATTCCGGTCTGACTTTGTGAATTGCCCGGCGCAGCAGTACCGGGTTCACACTCGAGTAAACCGTGGTCGCATAGACCACCAGCATCTTGAACAGCGACGGTATATCCCGAGCGTCGGTGAAAGCCTGCACCAGGACCGCCTCGGCGTCACCGTCCTGGTGAGAGTATTTTAGCGCCAGGAGCCCAGCCCGCAAGGGCGGAAAAGCCGATAGCTCCTCGTTGGGGATCGGCCCCAGATCAACCAGGATATAGCGCACATCGGGCTGATAGCACTTGATTGCTTCCGGTGCCTTGATCGTTTCGCGCAACGACAGTGACACCTTCCACTCGCTGGCTCCGTGATATACGACCATTGGCAGTATTGGGGGCAGAGATCGCAGCGCCTCCGCCTTGCCACCAGCGTATCGGAGCCATATCCGCAGCATATACCCAAGCAACTGCAAAATGATTCCTGGCTCTGGGGAGCTCTTGTGGTCGATCAGGACGTACAATAGAACGTCTCCACCATCCTTGAGCCGCGCCAGAAACAGGCGATCACTCTGGCTGCCTTGAAGGGCTTCGTCGATGAACTCGCCATCCAGCAGTTCGGGCGGATCATCGGTCAGGAAGCTGGAGATTTCGACCGGCAACCGCTCACGGAGCAAGGCTCCTGCCGTTCCAGGCTGGTCGAGCAATCCCTTGAAGAGCTTATCGTGCGGTTGAGTTGGTTCGGTCATCGACCTGAAGACCTCTCCGTATCCAGAATCCAACGGCGTTCCCTGCGACGGAATTTCACACAATGAAATCCAATAGCCCTGCCAATGACCCCATATTACATCCCCCATTCACGGAGAGCAACGGCCAGGGCACCTCGAAGTCCCCGAGCCGCGATGCTTTCAGGGTAGGCTTCAATTCTGGCGGTTCCGCGCAGGGTGACCGTGCTGGTGAAGCCGTCGTCGATGGTCAGACGAATGCGATAAAATGAGCCGTCGGGTGACAGCGCGGCTTCCTTGCCCCGTACCGGAATGGTGCCGCCATGGAGAACAGCCAGTTCCTCATTGACCAGCACCCGAACAGGGCTGCGATCAATGTCTGTCACGTGGGCAGCCAGCGGCTGACGAGCGGCGGCTTCAGGATAGAATAGCGCATGGGCACCGATGGATAGGCGCTCCATGTCGTTTTCACCGACATAGGTATCGACAGTTAAGACACCCAGCGGTCGGATTGTGGCAAGCTGGTCTTTCGGCGAAACCCAATCGCCTGCTTTAAGGTCAGGTATGATATCGGTAATCGTCCCTGCAATCGGGGCGTTTATGATCAGGCGGCTTGCTTCGGCCCGCAACGATGACATTTCAGCCAATGCAGATGCCAATTGCTCTCTAACCACTCCGGACTGCTGCAGAAAGCTTGGCTCAAACGATATTGACTGAAGCTGATAATTTAATGTCTTGACCCGTGCTTTCACCGATACCAAACGGTCGGTGAGATCGGGAGCCTCAAATAAAAACAGCGGCTCCCCGATAGCGACGGGGCGGTCACGAGATACCCGAATGTCGGCAAGACGCGCCCCAACCGGAACGAACAAGCCAACGGCGTCAGAACTTTTCAGCAGGCCAGGAGCAAAAATCGTTCCTCGCCATGGAATCAGAGCCGCCACCAGCACCAAGCCAGCCAAACCGATGGTGTACCAGGAGCGGCGGCTTTCAAGAATTGCATGCCGTCGTTTGTTCCA
>CAIYCT010000064.1 GCA_903924765.1 uncultured Rhodospirillaceae bacterium
GTGATGGAAGTGAAACTGCAGCAGATCGTAATAGAGTCCGTCCAGGATCATCGCGCCGCCGCCTTTGCCATCCACTTCGATGGTGTGGCCGTTATTGGTCACCTTCAACGGAATAGGCTTCCACGCGATGGCGGGATCGGGCAGGGCGGCGGGAATGGCTCCGCGCAAATCGATGGGAGATTGTTCCTTGCCGGTGCGGCAGGCGGCGTATTCCGGCGCCAGATCCGCCCAGCGCGTGGGGCCGCCTTCGCCTTCATATCCCCAATGCACGGCGCCGTGTTCTTCGGCCAAGACCGGACGGATGCTGGAACAAGCCCCACACAGGCACAAAGCGGCGGAGGCGTTGCGGATAAAAGATCGACGCTGCATGAAAAATCCCCTCACACTATCTCTGCCGGGAGAGTATTGCTAAATCCATTCGCCCGCAACCCGTGAAAGCTATGTTTGTCGCTTCCAAGCTGATCGATCTTCTCCTTAACCCGTTGAATTTTTTGTTCTTGTGGGTTTTGGCCGCAACGGCTCTGCTGTATGGCCGTTCGTGGCGGCGAGGGCGCGCCATGCTGGCGCTGTGCTTTGGACTGGGATTGGCCCTGTCCATTTATCCCCTTGACCAAAAGCTGGTGTCGTCGCTGGAGGATCGTTTCTCCAAGCCTTCAATCGACCATGTGGACGGCATCGTCGTCTTGGGCGGGGCCATCAACGTGCCCATGTCCACGGCCCGTGATCGCCCCAGCATCAACGAAGCGGCGGAGCGAGTGACCGAGATGGTGGCGTTGATGCATCGATATCCCGACGCCAAGGTCATTTTCAGCGGCGGTTCGGGCAATCCGTTCGACCAAACCGTCAAAGAAGCCGATATCCTCCGTCGTCTGTTGGCGGATATGGGAGTGGATGATTCTCGTGTGATCTACGAAGACCAATCGCGCAACACCTATGAGAACGCGCTTTATTCCAAACATTTGGCCCAACCGGTCGAAGGCCAAGTGTGGTTGCTGGTCACCTCGGCCTTGCACATGCCGCGCGCCATGGGATGTTTCGATGCCGTCGGATGGAGGATGAACGCTTGGCCGGTCAATTATCTGAGTACTGGCAAGGGCCATGCCGATTTCACCCCTGACATTTTCACAGGGCACGTCTTCACCCTGCATCGTTTGCAAATCTTCGGCAATGCGTTACACGAGGGGATCGGATTGGTGTATTACCATCTGCGCGGATGGACCAATGCCTGGTTCCCCAGCCCTTAGTGCATGAAATTCATGCACTAAGTTTTGTACATGCCCTTGCCGGGCGCAGCCTCAATGGCGGCAATCACTGCATGGTCCAACATTGAACCATGCAGCTCTAAAAGAGCGAGACATAATATGTTTAAAATCAAATTATTAACCCTTGTCCTTAATGTATTTATTCTCGTTCCGACTCTCGCTGTGGCCCAGGACGCTCCCGATTTTGCCACCTTCTTGGCCGGTGTGAAAAGCGAAGGGGAAAGCAAAGGCTTGAAGCCCGAAACCTTGGGTCTGTTGGATCAACTGACCCCCATTGACCGGGTGATTGAGCTGGATCGCCGCCAGCCGGAATTCACCGCCACCTTCGCGGGCTACCTCAAGTCCATTATGAAGCCGGAACGAATTGCCAAGGGCCGCAAATTGATGCGCGAGAACCATGCGCTGATGGAAGCCGTGGGCAAGAAGTATCATGTGCAACCCCGGTTCATCGTTGCCTTGTGGGCCATTGAAAGCGGATACGGCCAATCCATGGGCAATTATTCGGTGCCGCAATCCTTGGCCACCTTGGCGTGGGAAGGCCGCCGGGCGCAGTTCTTCCGCGATGAATTGTTCAACGCCTTGACCATCATCGACAAGGGCGACGTGCCCGCCGCCAAGATGGTGGGGTCGTGGGCGGGGGCCATGGGGCAATGTCAGTTTATGCCTTCGACCTATTTGAAATATGCCCAGGATTGGGAAGGCGACGGCAAGCGCGACATTTGGTCGGATCGTGGCGATGTCTTGGCCTCCACCGCCAATTATCTGTCGCAATTGGGCTGGCAGGATGACAAAGGCTGGGGCCGTCCGATCCGTTTGCCCAAGGGGTTCGATAAAAAACTGATCAGTTTGGACGTCAAAAAATCCATGAAGGAATGGTCGAAATTGGGCGTAACTGACGCCAAGGGTAAAAAATTGCCCGCCCGACCCTGGCCCATGTCCTTGGTTTTGGCCGATCCCGATGCCGATCCCGAAGATGGTCCCGCTTTCTTGATCACTGACAATTACCGAGCCTTGCGCACCTGGAATCGCTCGACCTTGTTCGCCCTATCCGTAGGACATCTTGCGGATGCGCTTGGACACCGCTAAACTACAACATCTTTGATTATGGGATGGGAACCAACACTAGATGATGCGGATTAGATCCTCCTTAGCCGTTTCGCTGAGCTGCGGTCTGCTGCTGTGGGCGTGCGCCGAAACCAATCTGGTCGGACATATGGTCAAATCTGCCACCAGCGAGTCGCCGCCGCCGTCTTCGACTCTGGGGTCGGTCTATAAGATCGGCAAACCCTATCAGGTGGGCGGGGTCTGGTACTATCCGCGCGAAGATTTTGAGTATGACGAAAGCGGCATCGCCTCGTGGTACGGGCCGGATTTCCACGGCAAGTTGACCGCCAACGGCGAAACTTTCGATCAAAACACCGTCACCGCCGCCCACAAGACCTTGCCCTTGCCCTCTATCGTCCGGGTGACCAACCTGGAAAACGGCCGCAGTTTGGTGGTGCGGATCAATGATCGCGGGCCGTTCGTCAATGGCCGCATCATCGATCTGTCGCGCAAGTCGGCGCAATTGCTTGGAATTGAAACCAAGGGCACCGCCCGGGTACGGGTGCAGGTCATGACCGAGGAAAGTCGGGCCTTGGCATCCAGCCTGAAACAAGACAATCCCGGACGTGAGCCGCCCGTTGCCGCCGCGCCTCGGGAAGCCGTGGTCGCCAGCGAATCGTTGGCGCCGCCGCCAGGCGCCAAGTTGGCCCCATCCAAAAATGCTCCCCAAGCGCCCAAGCCTCCGGCCATCACCAACGATCAGCGCGTGGATGCCGCCGCCAAAGAGGCCGAAAAACAGGTCGGCCAGGTCAGTCAAGGCAAGATCTATCCCACCAACATCTACGTTCAGGCGGGAACATTTGCCAAGAAGGATAACGCTCAGCGTCTTCAGGCCAGCCTTGCCTCGTTGGGGCAAGTGCAAATTCAACAGTTTTTTCAAAAGGGTCAGGCTTTGTTTCGGGTGCGTGTCGGTCCGATGTCCACACCCGAAGATGCCGACAAGGTGCTTGATCGGGTGATTGCCGCCGGTCAACAAGACGCGCGTGTGGTGGTCGATTGAAAAGGAATGGGATAATGCGGGTAGTTCGGGTTGGTTTGGCGTTGGCGCTGTTTGGGTTGGCAAGCCTGTCTGCACAAGCGGCGGGGCCAGTGGTCGAGACCTCGGCCAAACAAGCGATCATCATGGATTACGACACCGGCACGGTATTGTTCGAAAAGAACGCCGATCAGCTGATGGTGCCGTCCTCCATGAGCAAGCTGATGACCGTCTATATGGTCTTCAAAAAGCTGAAAGAAGGGGCCTGGACCCTGGACAATCAACTGCCGGTTACCGAAACCGCCTGGAAGAAGCATTATAAAACCGATGAATCCCTGATGTTCCTGCCGGTTGGAAGCATGGCGTCGGTGGACGATCTGTTGAAAGGCGTGGTGATCCAATCGGGCAACGACGCGTGTAGTGTGCTAGCCGAAGCCTATTCCGGCAGCGAGGAGGCCTTCGCCGAGGATGAAACCCGCGTCGCCCGCGCCGATCTGGGAATGCGTAACTCCACCTTTCGCAATGCCTCGGGCACGCCCGACCCCGAGCATTTGACCACCGCCCGCGATCTGGCTTTGCTGGCCCGCCATTTGATCCACGACTTCCCCGACTATTATCCGCTGTTTTCGGAAAAGTCCTTTGTCTACAACAACATCAAGCAAGATAACCGCAACCCGCTGCTGTGGACGACCCAAGGGGCGGACGGGTTGAAAACCGGCCATACGGAAGCGGGCGGCTATGGCCTGACCGCCTCGGTCAAGCGCGGCGAGCGCCGGGTGATCATGGTGTTGAACGGCATGGACGCGCAAAAGGAACGCTGGGACGAAAGCCAGCGCATGATCGAATGGGCGTTCCGCGAGTTCGACGATTACACCATCTTCAAAGGCGGCGAAAATGTGGGTGACGCCGATGTGTGGTTGGGGACCAAGGCCACGGTGCCGGTGAAGGCTGGCTCGAAATTCGTGGTCACCTTGCCCCGTCGCTCCCGCCAGGACCTTAAAGTCGTCGCCGTGTACGACAACCCCATTGCCGCCCCAGTGGTCAAGGATCAGCTGGTTGGACGCTTGGTCATTACCGCGCCGGGCGTGGCCTCCACCGAAGTGCCCTTGCTGGCCGACGCGGATGTGCCGAAATTGGGCTTGATGGGCCGCATGGGCGCGGCCTTACGCTATTTGCTGTGGGGTTCCAAGGGGTGATGCGCCACGAATACAAGGGCCGTTTCATCACCTTCGAAGGCGGAGAAGGGAGCGGAAAGTCCACCCAAGTCGCCTTGCTGACCGACTATTTGAACAAGCGGGGCATCCAGGCGATCAAAACCCGCGAACCCGGCGGATCGTCAGGGGCCGAGGACATTCGCGCCCTGCTGTTGAAGGGCGGAAGCGACCGCTGGGACGGCATGACCGAGGTGCTGCTGCATTCCGCCGCCCGCCGAGACCATTTGGTCAAGACGGTGTGGCCGTCGCTAGAGCAGGGGATGTGGGTGGTGTGCGACCGTTTCTTTGATTCCACGTTGGCCTATCAAGGCTGGGGCCACGGCATCGACCTTCATTCCATCGCCGTCGCCATCGGCTTATCGGCGGGGACGTTCAAGCCGGATCTGACCTTGATCCTGGACATGGATGTGACCCAAGGCTTGGAACGAGCGAAAGGACGCGGGCAGGGGCAGGACAGGTATGAAAGCATGGATGTGTCCTTTCATGAACGGCTGCGGCAAGGGTTCGTGGACATCGCCCGCGCCGAGCCCGAGCGCTGCGCCCTGATTGATGCCGGACAAACGCCGGACCAAGTGCATCAAGCCGTGGTCGAGCGGGTCGAGGCGCAATGGCTGCGGAACTGACCGTTCCCATACCCCGACAAAATCCGCTGTTGCTGGGCCAGGGCGACAGTCAGGCGGCTTTCTTGGACGCCTGGAATTCGGGACGCTTGGCCCATTCCTGGTTGATTTGCGGTCCCAAAGGCATTGGAAAATCCACCTTGGCCTATCGCATCGCCGCTTTTGCGCTGTCGGGCGGCGGCGAAAAGGATATGTTTGGCGGCGGCCCGACTTCGTTGGAAATCGATGCCGCCAATCCTGCCGCCCGCATGGTTTTCACCGGCGCACATCCCGATTTGAAAGTGATCGAACGGGGCTTTAGCGATGACGGCAAATCCAAGCGCTCTAAGGACATCGTGGTCGATGACATTCGTGCCGCCGGAGAATTCTTAAGCTTGACCCCCAGTCTGGGCGGCTGGCGCGTGGTGATTGTGGATTCCGCCGACGAGATGAACCGCAACGCCGCCAACGCCATTCTAAAAATCCTAGAAGAGCCGCCCAAGAACGCCTTGATGATCCTGCTGTCTCATTCGCCGGGCCGCTTGCTTCCGACCATTCGGTCCCGCTGCCGCCGGTTGATGATGGGGCCGTTGTCGGACGATATCATGGTTCAATTGCTGGACCGCTATTGTCCGGGCCTTGGCGCCGACGACGTTTCGGGTTTGGTGGGATTGGCCGAGGGCAGCATCGGCAAAGCCATCGGATTGCTGCGGGAAGGCGGGCTGGATTTGTACCGTGACATGACCGGCGTTCTGGCCGGATTTCCCCATTTGGACATGGTGGCCGTTCATGCCTTCGCCGACCGGGCTTCGGCGCGCGGCAAAGGCGAATCCGAAGGCGGATGGGCCACCTTGTCGGAATTGTTCTTGTGGTGGCTGGCCAAGGCCATTCGCCAGATGGCGTCCAACACCTCTGTCGGACTTGAAAGCTGGCTTGGGGTATGGGAAAAGGTGCAAACCTTGTTTTCCAAGGTGGACGCGGTCAATCTGGATCGCAAGCAGGCGTTGTTGACCGCCTTGTTGATGGTGGACCGGGCCGCCAAGAAATAAAAAGGAGTATCCACCCATGGCGGGGCACCGTCCGTATTTCATCACCACCCCCATCTATTACGTCAATGACAAGCCACATATCGGTCATGCCTACACCACGTTGGCGTGCGATGTGCTGGCCCGTTTCAAGCGGCTGGACGGTTTTGCCGTCAAATTCCTGACCGGCACCGACGAGCATGGGCAGAAGGTGGAAAAGTCGGCCCAAGCCTTTGGCGTGACGCCCACCGAGTTAGCCGACCGCAATTCTCAGAATTTCCGCGATTTGGCCCAGGCGCTGAATTGCAGCAACGATGATTTTATCCGCACCAGCGAAGCCCGCCATATAAAGGCGTGTCAGGCCCTGTGGGATAAATTGGTTGCCAATGATCAAATTTATCTGGCCGATTATGCGGGCTGGTATTCGGTGCGCGACGA
>CAIYCT010000065.1 GCA_903924765.1 uncultured Rhodospirillaceae bacterium
AAAGTTAGCCTACAGCTAACGCAAACGCAATGAAAAAGTTAGCTGACAGATAACTTTAGAGGTGCAAATGTCCTCCAACATCGCCGTTAGCATCAGTGCCGACACCACCCAACTGACGGCCCAGCTTGCCGTCGCCAAGGCGGATTTGTCGGCGACGACGGCGGAACTACGCCGAACCGCGCAGGCAATGCGCGAGGCGGGAATTGGTGCGGGCGACGATCTGAAGACGGGTCTGACGCAGGCGGCAGAAGCGGCGGCCAAGGCTCAAAGCACGGTGTCAGCGTTGCGAGCCAGACTTGCAGAGACCGTCGCTCCGATCAATGCGGTCGCCACCGCCGGGGAACATCAGGCCGGTATCTTCCGCGAGAAGATGGTAATGGCGCACGAGGCGTTGATGGGGAACTATTCCCGACTCATCGGCTCGTCGATGGTGCTGGCGGAACGCACGGGCGGTATTGGTTCTGCGTTTGCCACCATGGTCAACCCCACCACCTTGGCCATCGGTGCCGTCGTCGCTGTGGCCGGGGGGTTCGCCAAACTGGTGGCCTCGGCGGAAGAAGCAGAGCGCAGCCTCAACAAGCTGAAAGACGCCTTCGCCGCCGTTGGGCGTGGCGGTATGTTGTCAAACACTGGTATCGAAGAAATAGTGGCCCGGATCGCCCACCTGCCTGGTGTGCTTCGACAGCAATAAATACTCGGTCGTGGCCAGTGCCGTTGGTCGTCCGGTCGAGATCCGGGCTTATGCGGATCGGATCGAACTGCGTCAGGACGGTCGTGTTGTAGGCAATCATCAACGCTGCTTTGGCCGGGATAAAGCGATCTTCGATCCTTGGCATTATGTGCCGGTGCTGGCCAGAAAACCTGGGGCACTCAGGAATGGAGCCCCCTTCAAGGATTGGGTACTTCCAGCCAATCTAGATCGGGTTCGACGCAAACTGGCTGGCAGTCATGATGGGGATCGGCAAATGGTCGACATTCTGACCACGGTGCTGAGCGATGGGTTGCCCGCTGTGGAGGCCGCCTGTGGCGAAGCCCTGCGCGAAGGCGTTCATTCGGCCAGTGTCATTCTGAACATTCTGGCCAGACAGCGCCAGCCGATGACCTCCATCAGCATCTTGGCCCCCGATGCCTTGCGGGTACGGCATGAGCCGACCGCCGATTGTTCCCGCTATGACAACCTAAGGAGACTATGATGATGGAACGTTCTGCAATCCTGTCCACCATGGCCGATCTCAAACTTTACGGCATGAGGTCGGCTTATGACGAGATCATTGCCACGGCAATCAAGCGCCAGCATGATCCCCAGCAGCTTGTTGGCGACCTGCTGACCGCAGAGATCAGCGAGAAGCAGGCCCGGTCAATCAAATACCAGATCACCATCGCTAAACTGCCCTTGGCCAAAGACATTGACGACTTTGACTTCGACGGAGTTCCCGTCAACGAAACGCTGGTCCGCAACTTGGCTGGCGGAGCCTTCCTGGAGCACCAACGCAACGTCGTTCTGGTGGGCGGGACCGGCACCGGCAAAACCCATCTGGCCATCGCCATCGTCAGGGCCTGCATCCGAGCCGGTGCTCGTGGTCGATTCTTTAATGTGGTGGATCTGGTCAATAAACTCGAAGCCGAAACCCGTGCCGGTCGGCAGGGCCGCATTGCCGATTATCTGTCTCGAAAGGACGTCATCATCCTAGATGAACTTGGCTACCTACCCTTCGCCCAGTCCGGTGGCCAGTTGCTGTTCCATCTGATCAGCAGGCTCTACGAACAAACTTCGGTGGTCGTCACCACCAATCTGACCTTCGGCGAATGGCCGTCCGTGTTCGGCGATGCCAAGATGACGGCGGCTTTGCTGGATCGACTGACTCACCATTGTGAGATCGTCGAAACCGGTAACGAAAGCTGGCGATTCAAAAACCGCGCCTAACCAAACCCCTCCCCAGACCCCACCCCGCAGGTTCCCCTGGTGGGTTCACAGGAACCTCCCACGCCCTCCACTTCGCGCAACGCCGATGGCGCTACGCTCCGGGCGCGGGTCCCTCCTATGCACTACCAGGATAACCTGCCAAGGGGGTCAAAATTGCACGCCGATAGGGGGGCACTTTTAAACGCCGATTGACAATCTGTCTTTACAAATGTATGCCAACCGCAATCCAGACTTTAAGATGGAGTTCGATCGGTTCAAGAAACTCCGTCACACCGAGTTGGCGTCTGGGCTGCAGGTGATTTTCGATCATCTTAGGCTAAAGCCCCCCCTCGATCCCCTTCAAATGGCTATCGGATTCGCGTCCCTTTGGTGCGGATTTCCGATTCATGGGAATGTCGATTGGGCCGAGCCGATCGAAAATATTGTGCAGGCATTTTTCAAGGCATTGCTGGAAAGCGCCGAGCCATTAGTCAGTGCCGAGCCATTGGAAAGTCCTGGTTCGGAGACACAAAACCGGAGGACACCATGAGTAAGATGGCAAAAGTCTTGGGTGCGCCAGACGGGCACCCGGGATGCGGTGTTTGATATGCCCGCACGCATCATCCGCGAAGGGCTCTCAATTCCTTTTCCGCATGCTCAAGCGCGGCGATATGCAGGCGATGTTATGCGGCGTTTTTTGGGTATTCCTAATAAATATGCGTTTAGTCTGACATGACCCGTACGTACGCGCCAGGAGCATCGCAAAGGGGCTTTAGACCACCGGTGCCCGGTATTCTTGGGGCAACCTTCTGTCCTGACATTTTGGCAATCCATGGAAACCAATCCGTCCACCATGATCCAGAGATTTGCTTTGCTGAAGCGAGCCAAGTTTGCGGGTCTTTGGATTTACGAGAATTTGTCCAATAACAATATTTTCCCGACACCGGGGGATTGATCACGCCTGCGATGTGGCCCGAACCGCCAAGGACAAACTTGACTGGCCCGGCGGTCCGGTTGGTCAGTGCAAAAGTGCTGGCCCAAGGAGCGATATGGTCGTCATGGGCAGACATCATGTAGATCGGTGTTTTGATTTGACCAAGATCAATCCCCTCACCGCCAATGATCATGGCGCCAGGGGTCACCAGCCTGTTTTCCTTATACATCTGGCGCAGGTAATCACTAAACATTGCGGCTGGCATGCGGGTCGTGTCCGAATTCCAATAAAGCAAATCGAATGGATAGGGATCTTGGCCCATCAGATAATTGCGCACGACGAAGGACCAGATCAGATCGTTTGCCCGAAGTTTATTGAAGGTATCGAACAGTTCGTGCGCTTCGAGGTAGCCATTGGTGCTCATCTTTTTCTCCAGTTTTTTGATCTGGATTTCGTCAATAAACACCCCTAGTTCACCGGGTTGGGAAAAATCAGTCATCGTCGCCAATAAGGTAGCTGATTTGATCCGATCGTCTTGCTTGCTCGCCATATAGGACAAAGTACAGGTCAGCAACGTGCCCCCTAGACAAAACCCGAGGGCATTGATTTGGCGGATGCCGGTAGCTTGCTCAATAGCGGTAAGTGCCGCTAACACCCCGTCTTCCATGTAATGATCGAAATTTTTATGGGCAAGTTCCGGTCCTGGATTAACCCAAGAAATGATGAACACCGTAAAGCCTTGATCTCTGGCCCAGGCGACAAAGGAATTCCGGGGTTTGAGATCAAGAACGTAAAACTTGTTGATCCAAGGCGGAATGACCAATAATGGCCGCTCATAAACCTGCTCGGTGGTCGGCGCGTACTGTATCAATTCCATCAGGTCATTGCGAAACACCACTTTTCCGGGGGTCATAGCGATGTTTTCGCCGACCCGAAAAGCCTTGTAATCCGTCATGCTGATAGCAAGTTTGCCTTTGCCTCGTTCCAAATCCTCTAAAAGTTTGGTGGCCCCTTTGAGGGGATGTCCCGTTGAATGTTGAAAATGTGCGGTAGGCGTTGCTGACCTTGAGCCTGTAGGCTCTGGGTATCGAATCCATGAAAGGAAAGCAACGCCATGAAGAAATCTACCAC
>CAIYCT010000066.1 GCA_903924765.1 uncultured Rhodospirillaceae bacterium
CGAACAGGCTTTGGCCTATGTGACGGAAAAGCGTTATGACGACGCTTTGTCCATTATTGATCATTTGGACGGGCAAGACCTGTCCGACGTCCGTTTGGCGGTGATGCGCGCCCTAATCGCCTTCAATCGCAAGGATATGGCGCAGGCCAAGATTTTGGCCCAACAGGCGTTGAAAATCAGCGAGTGGAATCTGGACGCCTTGTTTCTTCTGGCACAATTAGCCAGACGGGACGAAGACAGCGCAGAAGCCGAACGCTGCTTGAAACAGATTATCTATAACGAACCTCGCTGCTGGCCCGCCCATTATTGGCTGGCAGAGCTTTACCGCGCAAAGGGTGATCGCGATAAGGCGGGACGGGAATATCGGGTGGTGGTCAATCAGACTTCTGGCGCATGCGACGCCAAGGGTGGCTTGTTGCTGTTCCCCTTGGGCGTGTCTCCGGCCGAGGTTGGGGCGCTTTGTTCTCGCCATCTGCAATCCCTAGGCGTCAATCGATGAAAGCGCGAGGCAAAGATGGCCATTGATCCCAAGCGCTTCATCGGCATGTTCGTGGCCGACAGCCGCGACAATCTGGTTCGGTTGGGTGACGGATTGACGGCGCTTGCCGCCAATACGGGCGATGCGGAAGTCATTAACACTCTGTTCCGCGCTGCCCATACCATCAAAGGGTCGGCGCGCATGATCAAGCTGACCACCGTGACCGAGACAGCGCACAAGCTGGAAGACGTTTTGGGTGCGCTGCGCGATGGACAAATCGCGGTGACACCCCGTCTGATCGATCTGATGTCCAAGGCGGCGGACGCTTTGTCGTCCTTGGTGGATCGGGTGGCCGATGGTCAGGAGTTGCCGCCGCCGGACGCCGATTTGTGCGCAGCCTTGACACAGGCTTCCACCCTTGACGGCGATGCTCCCGCTCCAGTTGTCGCGGCGCCTCCTGTCGCTATTCACGCGCCGCCCGTCGAGTCATCGTCGGATGTTCAGTTTCGCGCCCCGGATACGGTGCGGCTGCACTTGTCCAAGTTGGACGATTTGATCAAATTGATGGCGGAGCTGAATGCGAGCCATAACCGTCTGATGCAATGGTTGAGCGCCATCAAGATCGAGGAGAAGTGTTTGGCCGCTGGGGATTCGAACACGAACACCCTTGTCGATCATCGGCGCTGGCTGCACGGCTTCTTTGGCGGCCTGCGCGACGATGTGCTGGCGCAAGGGCTGCTGATGACCGAATTGGGCGGAGTGGCCTTGTCTATGCGGATGCTGCCCTTGTCGTGGACGTTCGAACCTGCGACTCGCTTGGTCCGGGAACTCAGCCGATCCTTGGGCAAGCCGGTGGAATGCGTTGCCAGCGGGTCCGAAATCGAATTGGATCGCCATGTTATCGACCGACTGAGCGACCCTCTGGTTCACATCTTGCGCAATTGCATTGATCATGGCATTGAATCTCCGGCCGACAGAGTGGCTGCGGGCAAACCTGCACAGGGTCGCATTCATTTGTCGGCCCGACAGGATGGCGCTGCGGTGATTATCGAAATCAGCGACGATGGCGGCGGCATTCCCTTGGACCGGGTGCGCGCCAAGGCGGTGCAAAAGGGACTTGTCGATGCCGAACGGGCCCAAGGTTTGTCAGAGGCGCAACTGATCGATCTGATTTTTCTGCCCGGTTTCAGCACCAGCGCCATCATCACCGATCTGTCCGGGCGCGGCGTCGGCATGGATGTCGTCAAGAAAACCATTCTGGACGAGCTTCGCGGCATCGTCACAGTGGAAACCCGAGCCGGACAGGGCACCTTGTTCCGCATCCGGTTGCCGGTGTCTTTATCGATGATGCGGGTTCTGGTCTGTCAATCGGGGGATGTCCCGCCCGATGTTGAAATTTGCTTGGCAGGCATCGCTGGTTGAGCACTTTACGCAGCCTTTGCGTTTTGTTCAAGTTCTGGCTTGCTGACATTCTCGGTCTGATGGGCAA
>CAIYCT010000067.1 GCA_903924765.1 uncultured Rhodospirillaceae bacterium
CCGGGGATGGAATCCACTTGATCGGGCGTGATCGTGGCATTGGCTGCCTGAAGGCTAAGCAGGATCAGGGTGATCTGCGCCCCCATGGCCTCGGGCGTATCGACGCCGATGCGCATGAAAGCCGGACCGGCGCGGCGCATCTGCCCCAGAGTCAACGGCGCAACCGGATAGGTCTGACCGCCAAGGGTGATGACATCATGCATTGGGTATCTCCTTCAGGGATTCTTCCTTGGTCGGATCGGGCTGGGTGGCGGCACCCAATGCGTCGGCTTCTGCCCGCAACATGGTGGCGATCTCGGCATCGATGAGACCTCTGGCGCGGGCCATGAGGATGATTTCGGTGAGATGAGCGCGTTCGATATCTGTCATGGTTTCCTCCATTAAATCTGATCACTGGACCAATCGAAGAAGCGCCCCAAACTGTCGGCAAAGGCCGAAAACTCGAAGTTCGGAACGGTGAAATCCTCGTTCTTGAAGTCCCAGGACATCTTGGTCGGAATGGCCGAATAGAGCGTCAGGGCCAGTTTATTGCCGCCATATTGGTTGCCCAGATTCATGCGGAAGGTCGGGCTCGAACCCATCAACTGGTTGTAAGCGGTGATGCGACCGCCAGAGGTGGTCTGGAAATAAGAGTAGGAAATGACCACGGCGATGCCGGACGTCTGATCGGCAGCACTGAAGGTGTACTTGCCGGTGGTCATGTCGCAGGAATACTGGCCGGCGATGGGTGCCGAAGCGACACGGGTCATCTGAACGCCGGTACCGGCGTTGAACACACCGAGATCGACACCGGGAGTGCCTGCCGACATGGACGCGCCATTGACGACGGTGATCTGGTAAGGACTGGCCGGGATCACTGTGCCGTTGGGGCCGCCTTCATCGACCACCTGCACCTGCTCGCCGGTGGTCATGGTTTGCCCGAAAAATGCATCATTGATCTGTCGAGCATTGAGTTTGGCGAACTTTGCCTTGCCTGTGATCTTTTGCTTGCCCCGGGCAACGGCCACGGGAGCCTGATAAGCCCCGTACAGTTCTTTGACGTCAAAGCTCATGTCGACGCTGACGTCCTGCAGCGTCCCGACACGAACGGGCGTGGGGGTGGCGATGTCGGTGCGGACCAAGAACAAAGTGCCTGCGCCGAAGTTGTACTGTTCAAGCATGGATAAACTCCATCAAAGGGAAGCGGCGCCATCCGGCGCTATGATTTGGCTTGCCCAAGGCCAAAGGGGGCGATGCTCTCGACTAGGTGTTCTGATTTGCGTTGAAATAAGGTTTGTTTTGGGAAATCATTGGGCATTACCCACCCACGGCGTGCCGTGGGCCCAAAGGCCGCGTGGAAGAAATTCTTGCGGCCTTTGCTTTTCTAATGAGAACGTTGAGAAACTGATGTCAGACTACCCCAATCCGCGTAAGGCCTACGCCATAGAGGAAACCCCACCTGAACTGGCGGTGGAATTGCTCGAAGGACTGGACAGGATCATCGACAGCGATGCCGCCGTTGAGAAATGGCTGTGCGAAGAGGTGGTTCCCGTCGCCATCGCCATGCAGACCAAGCCCGAACGGGCCATTCCTGCAGAAACTGCATTTGCCAAGATCCGGGCGCTTCATGCTGAGCGCATAGAAGGCAAAGGTGGCGATGCCGGCCGTCAGCCTAGTTCAAACTGAATAGTCTACGATGCGCACGATCAGTTTCTCCGAGGCACTCAAGCATCTGAAGAAGGTCATCGACCAGGTTGTTGATGACGCTGATGTGGCAGTCATTACCCGCAGGGACGCTCCCGATGCGGTGATAATGTCGCTGGAAACATTCAACAGCTGGCAGGAAACCGTCTACTTGCTCAAATCCCCGGCGAATGCCGCGCGCCTGGCCCATTCGATCGCGCAATTACGAGCCGGCAAGATTGAACCCGATAATCCGATTGAGGCATGAGCTGGATCACGGCACCAAGATTCTTACCGGCACGATGGCCATGGCCACGCCGCCGATGACGCCGGGGAATATTTCGGTCTGACCTTCAATCCAGGCATGGGAC
>CAIYCT010000068.1 GCA_903924765.1 uncultured Rhodospirillaceae bacterium
ACTTGTCCACAAATTTAAACCGGACACCAGTGGGTCAAGTCCGGTGATGACGAAAGTGGGATGACGCTTGATGACGGGTGGCTGATCTGTCTTTAAGCGTAAATCCAAGCCGGTTCGTTCAAGGTGGATAGGGTGGACAGCTCGGCCAAGCGCATCGCGATGCGGCGGTTGAGGGTGGTGCCTGCGCTCAGCAGCAAGCGGCCATTGGCAAACAGCAGGTCCCGCGACAGGATGCTGGTGTCGGGCAAGTCCTTGATGGCCACGGGGCGTTCCTCCATGCCGTCTTTTTCCGCCGCCGCGCCGATTCCCAACAAGGAGCCCGACTCAATGTCGATGGCGCGGTAATGCTCGGGCGAGGACAGGACCGACCGGGCCGGGTGGTCGTCGTCCAAAACGTGTTCGATACAGCTTTGCAGCGCTTGTTTTGAGGTGGGCTTGGGAATGAAGGCGTCCAAATCCAGCAACAGGGCCGGTCCCATGCGATCCAATTCCGAATGCCCGGTCAAAAGGATGACCGGCAGGGAATTGGGCAGGGCGGTCTGGCCGCTGCGGATTTCCTTGAGCAGGCCGATGCCGTCCAGGTCGGGCATTTCCAGATCGGTGATGACCAGATCAAAGGATGCCCCCGGCTCTTGCAGCAGGGCCAAGGCCTGAGCGCCGTCACCCGCTTCGCGCAAGGTGGGCTCGCCGAATTGTTGCAGCATTTTCAGCAAGGTCGCTCGGGTGAACCGCACATCGTCCACCACCAGAACCGTTCGTCCGCTTAAATCCACGATACTCACCTGTTACGTTAGAATCCGCCCCGGCGCATTCTAGACCAGGGCGGGGCAGGGTGAGAAGTAAATTAACGCTCTTCCAATTCCGTATGATGCGGAGCGGCGTGATCTTGGGATTCGTACTTGCCCAAGCGCCGCTCCAGATCGGTGATGCGGTCCAGCAAAGCCGACAGCGCGTCGCCCACCGGATCGGGGATCAAATGGTGTTCCAGGTCCAGCTTGCCGTCGATCAGCTTGCGCTCGCGTCGGTCCTTGACGATCTTGCCGGGGATGCCGACCACGGTCATGCCGGGGGGCACATCGGAAATCACCACCGAATTGGCTCCGACGCGGGCGTTCTCGCCCACGGTGATGGGGCCCAGGATCTTGGCTCCGGCTCCGACCAGCACGCCGTTTTCCAAGGTGGGGTGGCGCTTGCCCGGCGACCACGAGGTGCCGCCCAAGGTCACGCCATGATACAGCGTGACGTCGTCACCGATCTCGGCGGTCTCGCCGATCACCACCCCCGCGCCATGATCGATGAAGAATCGCTGGCCGATGGTGGCGCCCGGATGGATGTCCACATTGGTCAGGAAGCGGGCGAACCACGAAATGAAGCGGGCGATGAAACGGATATTGGCCTTCCACAACATATGGGCCAAGCGATACCAGATGATGGCGTGCAGACCGGGATAGGTCAGAATCACTTCCAACAAATGCCGCGCCGCCGGGTCGCGCCCCTTGACGCACAGCACGTCCTCGCGGATGGCGGTCCAAAGGGCGGAGATGGAAACACCGGGTTGATCCCGGTTCAAGGTGGCGTCCATGGAAGTGTCCAAACAACTGAGGGGCTAATGAACTATTTGGGATGAAACGGGCCAAAGAGCAATAGCTTAAAACTATGTCAGCATGGCTTTCATCGCCATTTCGAACATGTCGGCGGTCAAGCGGCCTGTGTTGGTGTTATAGCGCGAGCAATGATAGCTGTCGGTCAAGGTCAGTCCGCTGGGCAGGTCATAGCGTCGGCCATGGATGAAGGGAGAGTCGGTTTTGCGCAAGCCCAAGGCCGTCAGAACCGCCTCGTGCGCATCGCGGCCCACCGCGAACAGGCCGACCAAATTGGGCATGGCGGCGATTTCCCGGGTCAGAAACGGCAGGCAATTCTTGAATTCGGCGGACAAAGGCTTGTTGGCGGGCGGCACGCAGCGCACGGCGTTGGTGATGCGCACCGACTTCAAGGTCAAGCCGTCGTCGGGGCGCTGGTCGTAGGTTCCGCTGGCCAGGCCCAGCTTCAGCAAAACTTCGTACAGCAAATCGCCCGCCCCATCGCCGGTAAAGGGGCGTCCGGTGCGGTTGGCCCCGCGTAAGCCCGGCGCCAGGCCGACGATCAAATAGCGGGCGGACAGATCGCCGAACGACGGCACCGGGCCGTTATGCCAATCGGGATAGGCTGTCTGATTGTCCCGGCGGTATTCCACCAGCCGGGAACACAGAGCGCAGTTTTTAGCAGGATTCACGGAAAATCTTCGTCGTCTTCGTCGTCGGGATAATGGGGCGCACGATCGTCGGAATTGGCGCTGCGATGGGAGGGCGCGCGGCCGATCTGGTCTTGCAAATCCGTCAATTCGATGAAGGTGTCCGCTTGGCGGCGCAATTCGTCGGCCACCATGGGCGGCTGCGACCGCACCGTGCTGACCACGGAGACCCGCAAACCCTTGCGCTGCACAGCCTCGACCAGACGCCGGAAGTCGCCATCGCCCGAGAACAGAACGATGTGATCCAGGTGCGGGGCCATTTCCATCACGTCGATGGCCAGCTCGATATCCATGTTGCCCTTGATCTTGCGGCGGCCCATGGCGTCGGTGAATTCCTTGGTCGGCTTGGTGACCATGGTGTAGCCGTTGTAGTCCAGCCAATCCACCAGCGGGCGGATGGGCGAATATTCCTGGTCCTCGATCAAGGCAGTGTAATAGAAGGCGCGGATCAACCGG
>CAIYCT010000069.1 GCA_903924765.1 uncultured Rhodospirillaceae bacterium
ATAGTAAGGATCGTTTGCCTCTGGTGGTGGCAGATCATCGCTGTCGGTTTGTAATAGGCTATACATATGCTCAACGAGAACCTCACCGATCGCGTGAATGGCCTCGTGACGGTCGAGCCCTTCACCGATTAGTCTTTCAAGAGTGCTCTGAACTGGGAGTTCGTCACCAAGGGTAATTTGGTTCTCGACGATCATGTGGATCGCTGCGTGAACCTGATCGTTTGGTAAGCGGATTTTTGCCCTCCGATGGTACTGAGCGATAAGGTCGATCCGCTCGCTTTCATCGAGTTCATGCCATGCCTCGGCGTCAGGTGCGGTCAAGGGATCGTAGCGCATCGTTCTGGCCCTTCTATCGGCGCTATTCCTCCGCGCCAGCCGGTGTCGAGTTTACGATCGTCGGCCGCCTTCCGTCCACACTCAGCGGCGCCGACCTCCGTTGGAGTCGGCGCGATGCCTAACGCTGTTGGCCGTGACAGAACGCCGCGTAAGCACTATTGCCGATGTGAGTATATTCGGTAGTGGCGCAAAGTCGTTTGGTACCATTTTTTGGGTGACGCCCATTTGGGGAGAACCGCTATGTTGCTGGAATGGTCTGAGCACCTATCTATCGATCATGCGGAAATCGACGAAGAACACAGGTATATGATACGCCTGATCGATAGGCTGTATAATTTACCGGACAATGGGCATTGTCTCGATGAGATGGAGCAATTGTTTGGTGAACTTATCGACTTTATGGCTATACATTTTCGGCACGAAGAACAGCTTATGACTGAAGTCGATTATCCAAAGTTGGCGGATCATGCCAAGGAGCACGATTGCTTGATTGCGACATACGCTTCATATTTTTATGATCGTGGAGCACGAGATAGGATCGCTCGTCAACGGGCGTTGACGGAATTGTCCATGCTCATCATCGATCACATCAAAGCGTTTGATCGGCAGCTCGCTCTTTTCTGTAAGGCCAATCAAATCACCGCTGAATGCGCCTGACAGGGTCGATGGAATGCTCTCCGCCGTGATGTCGGAGAGCCTTTCCCCGTCCATTACCGACTTCGGTTCCTGCGGGTGTGCCCTATCGGATCGCGCTGAGCGCCTCTCGTTGCGCTCGACGCTGGTGGGCCACCGGTGCCTCCAAAATCCTCTGAAGGGTCGCTTCGAGCACCGCCTCAGAAATGTTGGGCCACCTTCGGCGTATCTCAGCCATAGCGGCAACACGGCCATTGCTGGCGTGAGCACGCTGGACAGCGATGATGTCGGAGAATTCTGTCACGGCGATGGTGTCACGCGTCGGCCACTGCGGTAGCGGTGGTGATGCTGCCAACCATCGCTCAAGCCGGCCGCACCACCCACGATCCGATCAGAATATCTCGCGCATCACACCGGCCCGAGAAAGTCCTTCTTGCCCAGGTCCATCCCGCACATGCGGAGGATTGCGTAAGCGGCGGTCATGTGGAAATAGAAGTTTGGAATAGCAAAATTAGTGAGGTAATCGGCACCGTCGAAGTTGAACTCGTTGTCATGTATTTTGAACAAAACATGCCGACCTTCGCTGCCGTTAATCTGTTCAGGCTTCAGGCTGGCGAGAAATTCTTGGACTTTTGCGATCCTCATCTGAAGTTCATCAAAGGTCGCTTCCGTATCGGGAAAACTCGGTTGCGGCATTCCAGCAAGGCGTGCCCCACAACTCTTCGCGAAGTCAGTGGTAATCTGGACCTGACGGAGCAGCGAGAACATGTC
>CAIYCT010000070.1 GCA_903924765.1 uncultured Rhodospirillaceae bacterium
CACGATCCAATGATTATATATTTATATGGCGAAGGGGTCCTGGACCAAGATGGTGTCGTCACGTTGCGGACTGGTGGACAGCAACGCCACCGGCGCTTCGATCAATTCCTCGATACGACGGATGTATTTGATGGCGTTGGCGTTTAATTCTTTCCACGACCGCGCCCCTTGGGTGCTTTCGTCCCAACCGGGCATGGACTCATAGACCGGCTCGATCTTGCCTTGCAGATGTTCCACGGCGGGAAAATGCTTAATGATCTCGCCATTCAGGCTATAGCCGGTGCAAATCTTCAATTCCTTGAAACCGTCCAGAATGTCCAGCTTGGTCAAAGCAATGCCATGCACGCCGCCCACCTTGATGGCTTGGCGGACCAGCACGGCGTCAAACCAGCCGCAGCGGCGGCGGCGGCCAGTGACGGTGCCGAATTCGCGGCCCTTGTCACCGATGGCTTCACCGATCTCGTCGAACAGTTCAGTGGGAAACGGGCCCGCGCCGACGCGAGTCGTATAGGCCTTGCAGATGCCAAGCACATAACCTACCTGCGACGGACCAACGCCCGATCCGGTGGCCACGTTGCCAGCGACGGTGTTGGACGAGGTCACGTATGGATAGGTGCCGTGATCCACGTCCAACATGGCCCCTTGCGCGCCTTCAAACAGGATGCGCTTGCGGGTATGGCGGATATCGTTCAGCAACTGCCAGACCACGGCGGTATAGGGCAATATCTTGGGTGCGATCTCGATCAAGGCCGCAGTGATCTCTTTGGCGTTGACTTCGGCGGCGCCGAGACCGCGCAACAGCGCGTTATGGTGGGCCACCAGCTTTTCCACCTTGCAGCCCAGGCTGTCAGGATCGGTCAGATCGCAAACCCGGATGGCGCGGCGTCCGACCTTGTCTTCGTAGGCCGGGCCAATGCCCCGTCCGGTGGTGCCGATCTTGGCGCTGCCGCTGGCTTCCTCGCGGGCTTTGTCCAGCACCGAATGGACCGGCAAGATCAAGGCGGCGTTTTCAGCCAATTTCAGCACGTCCGGGGTGATGTTCACGCCCTGAGTGCGGATCTTGTCGATCTCGGACAGCAAGGCCCAGGGATCAACCACAACGCCGTTGCCGATGATGCTGAGGGTGCCGCGCACAACGCCTAACGGCAGCAAGGATAATTTGTAGGTTTGATCGCCGACCACCAGAGTATGGCCCGCATTGTGACCGCCTTGAAAGCGCACCACCACGTCCGCCCGCACCGACAACCAATCAACGACCTTGCCCTTGCCTTCATCGCCCCATTGGACGCCGACGACTGCAACATTCCCCATGATCTTATCCTTACGCTTCCTTAAGCGACGGCTTCGGGGCCGCCCTTGGTTAAAACATACGCGCAGCCCAACCGCTTGGCCTCGACATGTGGCAAGGCGGTTGTTTCCAGCCCCAATAGGGTGATCCACCCTTCGGCGCGAAGAGTTTTGGCTTTATCGCCGACAAATTCAAGCGGGACATAAATGCATTTGCCGCCAGCGGGCTTTGCCGCCACCGCCAAGATGCCGTCCAAGAACAAGGTCGCGCCGGTGGCGGGCTCGCCTCCTCCGGCCAAATAGCGACCGCCGCGCCCCAATTCTCCGCCGCCCCGGCGCGAGAAAATGGTGAAGGCCAAGCCGGTGTGATATTCGAAGCCGCGATTTTCCACCAAATCCAAGGTCAAGGACAAGCCCGGAGCCTGAGCGCGGATCAATGCGACCACGTCCAACAAATGGGCGCGTAACTGGGTTGCTTGCCCTGGCAAGGACAGCGCCTTTAGCCGCTCCAGTGCTCGATCCAACGAACCCGACGCTTCCATCAAGGCCAACAAGACAGGCGCAGCCGCCCCCGCCTCGTCGCGCACCAGAGCGGCGTCCTTGTGATAAAGCGCTTTACGCACGGTTTCCAAGCTGGCGGCCGACAGACCGGCCTGAGCCAAGATCATCGGCACCAAGGGGGGCAGCGACAGATCGATGCTGATCTCGGGAACGCCCACTTCGGTCAGGGCGGCAACGGCCAGCACCAAAACCTCGGCATCGGCGGACAAAGACGAACTGCCGATCAGTTCCAAACCGGCCTGGCTGCTTTGACGGTCGGGATTGAGTTGGCTTCCCTTGACCCGAAGCACGTCCCCTGCATAGGACAAGCGCAAAGGTCGAGGCGACCCGCTTAGACGGGCCACGGCGATCCGCGCCACCTGCGGCGTCATATCCGCCCGCAATCCCATCATGTGGTTGGACAAGGGGTCCATAACCCGGAAACTGTGCCCCGAAGTGGCGGCCCCGGCGCCGTCCAGCAACGTTTCCTCGAATTCGATCAAGGGCGGTTTGACCCGCTGATAGCCCAATTGGCTGAAGCACGCCATGATATGAGCGACAACGTCGGCCTCATGGTCGGCATCGGGGGGAAGAATATCGCGCAAGCCCTGCGGCAACAGCGCCCTAAAGGTCTTTTCGGTCATGATGTTTTGCTCTGTAGCGCTTTTACGGGCCGGGAGCAACATACACTTTGACTTGTGGGAAATTGATCGTCCCGACAGGGGCTTTTTTAACGCCTGTTGCGCAAAGTCCTGGTTGGGCATATAGCTTTGAGCACATCACTTTAAAGGTGGAAAATCCATGCCATGGACTCCGAACGGGGAAAACAACAATCCCTGGGGAAACGGTAACAGCAATAAGCCATGGGGTTCGGGTCGGCCCGGCGGCGGCGCAGGACCACAAGGTCCGGATTTGGGCGATCTGCTGCGCAAGGCATGGTCTCGCTATAAGGGCCGCCATCCCAAATCGCCGTTCACCGGTTTCCAAAGTCTGAAACTTCTGGCCCTGGCCGCCGTAGCGTTGTGGCTGGCCACAGGCATTTATTTGGTCCAGACCGACGAGCAAGGCGTGGTCATGCGCTTCGGCAAATGGAACGACACCACCGAACCGGGCCTGCATTATCACCTGCCCTATCCCATCGAGATGGTTTTGCTGCCCAAAGTCACACGGGTCAGCCAAATTCAATTGGGCTATCGCAGCGGCGCCGAACGGGTTGATCGCGGAAATCACCGGGAAGTGCCCGAAGAAAGCCGCATGTTGACCGGCGATGAAAACATCGTCGAAGCCAATTTCGCCGTGTTCTGGCGGATCAAGGACGCCGGCAAGTTCCTGTTCGAAGTGCGCGACCCCGAAGGAACCGTCAAGATCGCGGTGGAAAGCGTCATGCGCAACGTAGTGGCGCGCAATCCCATCCAGGCGGTTTTGTCTGACAAGCGCGACCAGATCGCCCAGGAAGCCACAGTGGAATTGCAACAGGTGCTGGATTCTTACGATGCCGGGATTTTTGTGCAGGAAGTCCAACTGCAAAAGGTTGATCCGCCTGCCGCCGTCATCGACGCCTTCAACGATGTTCAACGGGCCAAAGCTGACCAAGAACGCCTGCGCAACGAGGCCGAAGCCTATCGCAACGACATCGTTCCCCGCGCTCGCGGCGACGCCCAGCGTCTGATCCAGGATGCCGAGGCCTATAAGGAACAGGTGGTCGATCTGGCGGAAGGCGAAGCCAAGCGGTTCAGTTCGGTGTTGAGCGCCTATCGCTTGGCCCAAGACGTCACCGTCCGCCGCCTCTATGTGGAAACCATGGAAGAGATCGTCAAAACCGCCAACAAAATCGTCATCGACCCCAGCGCATCCAAAGGCGGTCAAGGGGTTCTGCCTTATCTGCCCTTGCCCGAGATCGGCAAGAAATCCGCGCCCATCCCCACGCAGTCGTCCCCCGCTCTGGGAGGCACAAAATGAACGCTCGCTCTGTGCAAATCGCCGCTGCCGTCACCATCGCCGTGATCTTGACGTTGCTGTCGTCAGGATTTTACGTTCTGGATCAAACCGAGGAAGCCATCATCTTGCGCCTGGGCGCATGGCAAGCCACGATCAACGAGCCCGGACTGCATTTCAAATTGCCGCTGCTGGAATCGGCGGTGATTTATGATCGTCGCCTGTTGGCCCTCAACACGCCTGACGAACAGGTGTTGTTGGGCGATCAAAAGCGTCTGGTGGTGGACACCTATACCCGCTACCGCATCGTCGATCCCTTGAAGTTCTATCAATCGGTCCGGACTGAAACCAACGCCAGCAGCCAGTTGGGTTCGATCATACAGTCCTCCATGCGCCGAGTGATGGGCACGGTGATGATGCCCGCCCTGCTGTCCGACAAGCGGACCGACGTAATGCGGACCATTCAACAAGACGTGGCTGAAGCCGCTAAGCCGTTGGGCGTGGACGTGGTCGATGTGCGATTGCGCCGCGCCGATTTGCCCGACGAAACCAGTCAAGCCATCTATGACCGCATGAAGTCCGAGCGAGAACGCCAAGCCAAGGAATTGCGGGCGCAAGGCTATGAATGGGGCCAGCAGATCAAGGGCAAGGCCGACCGCGACCGCACCGTCATTTTGGCCGAGGCGCAGCGCCAATCGCAGATACTGCGCGGCGAAGGCGACGCCCAATCCAGCAAGATTTACGGCGAGGCGTTTTCGCAAGACCCGCAATTCTACGCCTTCTATCGCACCTTGCAGGCCTATCGCACGTCGCTGGGTGATGGCACGACCTTGGTCCTGTCCCCTGACAACGATTTTCTGAAATATTTCACCAACGGTCCAAGACATTAAAATAACGACATCATTGGAGCTCCATTCCGCCTTGAAGCTGCCATTTTTGTCGCTTACGTCTTAGACTCCCGGCTCTGAATGAGGAGGCTTGTTGAAGTGTACATATCCAAACGTTTGGTCGCGGGCTTAAGCGCCCTATCCCTATTCGCAATGATCCTTCCGGCCCAAGCAAGGGACATTCCTGCCAGCTTCGCCGATATGGCGGAAAAGTTGTTGCCCTCTGTGGTCAACGTCTCCACCACCCAAACCGTGCGCAATACCGAGCATATTCCCGATATGCCGCAATTTCCGCCAGGGTCGCCGTTCGAGGAATTCTTTAAGAATTTCATGGATAAGCAAAAGAATCAGGATGATCACCCGCACAAGGCGACATCGCTGGGATCAGGATTCATCATCGATCCGGCTGGCTATGTGGTCACCAACAACCATGTCATTCAAGACGCCGATGAAATCACAGTCATGCTGCAAGACAATTCGGTGTTGAAAGCGACCGTGGTCGGGCGCGATCCCAAGGTCGATCTGGCGTTACTCAAGGTGGACCCCGGCAAGCGGCAATTGACCGCCGTCTCGTTCGGCAATAGCGACGAGACCCGCGTCGGCGATTGGGTATTGGCCATTGGCGACCCGTTCGGATTGGGCGGCACGGTGACGCAAGGCATCATCTCGGCCCGCTCGCGCGACATTCAGGCCGGACAATACGACGATTTCCTACAGACCGACGCCTCGATCAACAAAGGCAATTCGGGTGGCCCCATGTTTAACATGGCGGGCGAAGTGATCGGCATCAATACAGCCATCTACTCGCCCACCGGCGGGTCTATCGGCATCGGCTTCGCCATTCCCTCGTCCCTGGCCAAACCAGTCATCGACGATCTGAAGAAGTTCGGCAAAATCCGCCGCGGCTGGCTGGGCGTACATATCCAATCCCTGGATCAGGACTTGGCCGATTCCATGGGCTTGAGCACCGATAAGGGCGCCCTGGTCGCGCAAGTGTCTGAAAACGGTCCGGCGGCCAAGGCTGGCATCATGGACGGCGATGTGATCTTGCGATTTGACGGCAATGAAATCAATGAGATGCGACGCCTTCCCCGCATCGTTGCGGAAACTCCCATCGGCAAAAAAGTGGATGTCGATGTCTGGCGCGACGGCAAGCCGGTCACCGTTTCCATCGTCGTTGGCGAATTAAAGGAAGAAGAGCCCAAGGAAGCCAAGGCCGAAACCAAATCCAGCGGCCCCAAAAGCACAACCAATTTCGCCGGATTGGGTTTCAGCGTCGGGGCCATCACCCCGCAAATCCGGGACAAATTTGGCTTGGACGATAAAGCCAAAGGCATCGTGGTGATGGATGTCAACAGCTCCGGTCCCGCAGCCGAGAAAGGCTTGCATCCCGGCGACATCATCATCGAAGCCGGGCAACAGCCCTTGTTAGCCCCCGCCGATCTGACCAAGATCGTCGATAAGGCCAAGCAAGCCGGTCAACGGACCTTGTTGTTCCGGATAGAAAACCCTCAAATCATCCGCTACGTGGTCTTGCCGCTGGAAGGCGCTGCCAAGAAATAGAATAAATAGCCCCCACACCCTCCTGCTTTTGGGCCGGAGGGTGTTTTCTTGTCTCCCATTGTATTCGGACCTGAGGCAAACCAGATTCAAGACGAGATTCGAGATGACTGACACAAAAGATTCTCATGCATTGCCGAAAAATTCCAGCAATGTTGCGTCAAAAGAAGGGTTTGGGGAAATGCTGAAAAAGGTACCTTTGGATCGCCAACTGGAGATCGTGCGGAACTTGCTGTCTCAAGACTCCGAGACGGCAAAGAAGCCGCCCAATGATTAAACATGACCCGACTCTGACGCGTTATATCCTTGAGCTTTCATTGGCCGGTTTTCTTGGCTGGCTGATCGCGGCCCATGGCGTCGTCAAACTAATCAATTATTTTTTATCCCCCGATTACGGCATGTATGACTGGTATCAACCCTTCATGGATGTGGTTAATTTGTTGCTGGTCTTTACAGGCATCGGATCGGCAATCGCCATTACCGTGGAATTTCGCCATCCTGATCGGTATGACAGGAAACAACACTAACCATTCGATTTTTTTATAATGACGCCACACAAATCCCCTGCTTCCGGTTGGTTTCAAGAGCATCGATCTCTTATCGTTGTCGCATTCCTCCTGATCGTCATAATCGTCATGGGCGGCGTTGCCTCGGCATTGCTGAAGATGACGACACTTTCCATCGCCGTGGGCCCCGCTGATCATCCGGAAACGCAGTTCGTGACCACCTTGTCCAATCTGTTGCAGGAAAAGAACGCGCCCATTCGACTAAGACCCATCGCCTTCGATAGCCAAGACAAAGCCCTAGTGGATAAAATCTAACGGATATCATCCGTTTTGGGATTCCCCACGACTCTCCGATGTGCGATTCTGTTGGATGCGCACCGGAATCAACCTTGAAGTTACTGCCGCCGACCGTGTCCGACTGGAAGCGATTGTTGCGG
>CAIYCT010000071.1 GCA_903924765.1 uncultured Rhodospirillaceae bacterium
CCGGTTGAGCATCGGGAAGATCGAAGCCGGTGTCGTCTGCCGCATAAGCGGCAAACGGAACCATGCAGACGCTCGACAACAGGGCGATCCTAAACTTATTGAGAATAGTCATTTTCTGTCTCCCTGTTATCTAAAGAACGCCGCGCCGGCGGGGCTGTTAGATCCATGAATCTGCGTGTGGCAATTGACGCACGCCCGACCGCTCTGTGTGTAAAAGAAGGTGCCATGGTTCGGCGTGTTGGAACGGCTGACACCCAGTCCACCCATGTCTCCGCTGTCGGCGTGGCAATCCGAGCACAGGAAGGGCAGTTTTTCTTTCAGCAGACGGGCGTTTTGCGATCCGTGCGGATTATGGCAGTTGGTGCAATCTTCACGCACCGGCTGATGCTCCCACAGGAACGGGCCGCGCTTTTCCGCATGGCAATTGTAGCAAACGTCGGTGACGCGCACTTCCTTGAGCAGCTTAGGGCCGGGCGAGCCGTGCGGATTATGGCAATCCGAACAGACCACTTTGCCTTCGCGGATCGGGTGGTGCGAGAATTGGAAGCTGTCGGCGCGTTGTTCGGCGTGACAGTTGAAGCAGACTTCTGGTTGCTTTTCCTTGGTCAGCATCGGGTCCGTCGTGGTGTGCATGGTATGGCAGCTGACGCAGGACAGGTCGTTGCCTTGGTGCTGGCTGCCTTGCCAGTTCATGCGCAGTCCGTTTTCGTGACAGCCGATACAGACTTTGTTGATCACTTCGGGCGACGACTTGCGGTCGCCTTTGAAGACGACGGCAGGCGCAACGCGCTTCCCATCGGCTCCCACCGGCGAACTCATATGTTCCGCGCTGGCGCCGTGGCAAGATTCGCAGAAATGTTGGGCGAAGGGGGTGCGTGCATCACCTTTGACAGCGTGCGCCGTCTTCAAGATGTTGACCGGAGATCCCTTGTCGTGGCAGCGCATGCACGAATCCGCTCCGCGTGCCGCATAGGCCGGTTCTCCACCTGCCGCCGCTTCCGGTTCCGCCGCTTGCGCAGCAACGGATCCGGCAATTCCCAGCAAACAGGCGCACAAAAGGCACAAAAGCCAATTTCGCTTTTTTAACATGCTACCCCCTAACAATTCGACTCCCACATCGAATCTGGCTCATTCGCCATTGGACAAAAACATACCTACCAAAACATACCTAAAGCGTGTCGTATCAGTCTTTAGTCTGAAGCGCTACTCATTTAGCAGCAACAAAGTCCGCCGTCCCGCTGTCCAAAACCATGGTGCGTTCGAACGAGACATAATGGAACCGATGGGCCGTATGACCGGCATGCACGGCGAATCCGACCGTATAGGTCTTGCCCGCCACGATATCTTTATAGGGCGCGCCAGCCGTCAACGGACGGGCGAGCGTCACCGACCAGGTGCCATCGGCCAAGGTGGCGTCGGCGGTCACGGCGGGATTCTTCAATTCTTCCCGCTTGTCGAAAATGGTGCCTGCGGCGGCCACGGCCTTGGCGCCGGGATTGAGACGGGCTTGCCAATATTCCAATTGATAGCCCGCGGTCTTCAACGCCGCCAATTCATCGGGCGACTTCAAGGCATCGCCGCCGCCCTGACGGGTGACCTTGGCGCGGGTCTTGAGCAGGTACTTGGTCCGTTCGCCGTCGGCGCCGCTGGCCATGCCTTGGGCGTCGTCGTGACAGGCGGCCCAGCAGCCGAAGCGGTTGGACTCGGCCACGCCGCCGTCATTCAGGATCATGGTGACCTTGGTCTCGAACGCCGTATCCATTTTGGCGTTGGGCTGGATGCCGGGGGTGAAGTCCAAATGGACGTAAAGGTTCTTGTCGTCATGGGCGAACTTCACCACCGCCTTCAGCGATCCGGGCTTGCCGGCGATGGGCGTGGGTTCGTTCTTTTTGCCGGAAACCAGCAGGTCGCCCATGGTGTTTTCTTCACCGATATGGCACTCGTGACAATTTTTGCCTTCGCGGATTTTGCCGCCGCCGGAGTGATCCGCCGGGGTCAGAACCCATTCGTAAGAGGACTGCGCGGGATAGAGCATCGTAATGTCCTTGCCGGGCACCTTGCTCCAATCGACGGCGTAAGCCGGGGCCGTAGCCAAAATCGCGAGTACGGCCAATGAGGGTGTGAGAGCTTTCATATCTATCCCCGTTCCTATTGAATGTCGAAGTTATCTGGTTGAGCCTGATTTTTCAGCAACTGCTTGCTGACGTCCTTATGGGCGATGCCCTTGTGGCAATCGATGCACGTGCCGCCATCCTTCATCGCCGAGGAATGCTGACCTTGGGCGCGGGGCTTTTGCTTGTCGGGATTCATCGCATCGAAGCTGTGGCAATTGCGGCATTCCCGCGAATCCGTCGTCTTCATGGCTTCCCAGACGTGTCCGGCCAATTCCAGCCGATGCGCCTCGAACTTTTCGGGCGTGTCCACGGTGCCAGCAAGCTTGTGATAAATCTCATTGGCGGCTTTGACCTTGCGGATCATCTTGAAAATCCACGGCCGCGGCACATGGCAGTCTGGACAGATGGCGCGGACGCCGCTGCGGTTGGTGTAGTGAACGGTCTGCTTGTATTCCTGATAGACCGTATCGCGCATCTCATGGCAGGAAATGCAGAATTCCAGGCTGTTGGTTTGTTCCAACCCAGTGTTGAACGCGCCCCAAAAGATAATGCCGCCGAAGAAGAATCCGGCAGCGCTTAGAATTTTAATCCTGTTGCGACAGGTCCAACCCCATAGGTCGACCTTTTGTTTCTCTGTGCCTGCACTCTGCATCTTCCACCTATTTAGTCAAATTCCTATGCTAGGAATATATTTTAATTAGAGGGGGGTAAAAAATGACAAGTTCGTTACTAACGTGTGACCTTAGGCGATTTGTCTTTTTTAACGAATCAATTGTGATGGTTTCTACTGTCTTATTTTCATTAATCGACGAATTATTAAATTACAGCAATGATATGGATCAATCCCCAGGGCTGTTC
>CAIYCT010000072.1 GCA_903924765.1 uncultured Rhodospirillaceae bacterium
CCAGAACAATGGCGACGAAACCGGTCAAGGCGATCAGACCGCCCCGCCAATCCATCTTGGCCCTTATCACCATTTTAAGTCCGGTCCCCACCATGACCCCACCCGCCACCGAAGCCATGGCGGCCAAGGCCGACGAGACGACCGGGTATTGGGTAGTGTGGGCGTAGAATGTCGCCAGCCCCACCAGGATCAGAATGGGGGCGACCAACAAGCCGCCCAAGGCCGACAGGACGCCCAGGGTTCCGCCATTGCGCATCCCCAGGATAATCGCCAAATTGGTGACGTTGGCCCCGGGCAAAGCCTGCCCCAACCCCAGCAGCACCGCGTATTCGCGTTCGTCCAGCCAGCGCAGTTTTTCCACGATCATATGCCGGGCGATGGCCGCCACTCCGCCGAACCCCATAAGTCCGATGCGCAAGAACCCCAGAAACAAGTCCCGGTTGGCAACAGCCATGCCTTCCCTCCCGATCACACTGTAGTCTATGATCCACGATACTATGCTTCCACCGAACACACGACCCTCCGCGCCCAATTTTTCTTCCGGTCCCTGCCCCAAGCGCCCCGGCTGGACTCCCCAAGCCTTAAGCGCCGCCTTGACCGGGCGGTCGCACCGTTCCAAAGAAGGCCGCGCGCGGCTGGCGGAGATCATCGATCAATCCCGCGCTGTGCTAGGCATCCCCGACGGTTGGCGGGTCGCCATTGTCCCGGCGTCCGATACCGGCGCGTTCGAGATGGCGCTGTGGTCGCTGTTGGGCGAGCGCGGCGTGGACGCCCTGGCCTGGGAGAATTTTGGCCAAAGCTGGATTACCGACCTGAAGCAGCATTTGCAGCTGACCGACGTGCGCGTGCTGGACGCCCCTTATGGAAGCTTGCCCGACCTTGCTCAGGTGGATTGCGACCGCGACGTGATTTTCACCTGGACCGGCACCGCCTCGGGCGTTTCCGTGCCCAACGACGACTGGATCGCCGACGACCGCGCGGGTCTTACCTTGTGCGACGCCACCTCGGCGGTCTTCGCGGTGGATTTGCCGTGGCGCAAGCTGGATGTGGTCACGTGGTCATGGCAGAAGGCGCTGGGCGGCGAAGCCGCGCACGGCATGCTTGCCCTTTCCCCAAGGGCAGTGGAACGGCTGGAGCGCTATACGCCGCCTTGGCCGCTGCCGAAAATCTTCCGCCTGACCGAGAATGGCAAACTCAACGACGCACTGTTTCTGGGCGAGACCATTAACACGCCCTCCATGCTGGCGGTGGAAGATTGCCGTGACTCGCTGCTATGGGCGGACCGGATCGGCGGCCTGCCCGCCTTGATCGCTCGCAGCCAAGCCAACTTCCAGGCGGTGGAACGCTGGGTAGCCCAGTCCGAGTGGGCCAAATTCCTGGCCGAAGACCCCGCCACCCGCTCCACCACCGCCATTTGCTTGGGCGTCAAGGCCCCGTTCTGGGACACAATGACCCATCCAGCCCGTTTCGCCTTCATCGCCGCGCTAACCGATCTGCTAGCCCGAGAGGGCGTCGCCTACGACATCGCCGCCTACCGCGCCGCCCCGCCCGGTCTTCGCCTATGGGGCGGAGCGACTGTGGAAACATCCGATTTGGAAGCGCTGCTACCGTGGCTGGATTGGGGATTTTGGACGGTGCGGGAACGGGGGCAGATTGGGTACGCACATTAGCGCTTCGAATTGGCGACGTAGAAGTACATCTGCAAGTTTTCCATCCGAGAACCTATTAATTGAGGTCACCACATCAAAAAGACCTTCCTTTTCCGTTTTTTTTCGGTATTGTGTCCCTTGATTTCTTGTAACAAATATATCGATTATTTGATTGACAAAATAGAGTTTAATGAAGCGCAAATATTATGTATATTCATTCCATACAGTCTTACATCAACATCAATAAAGTCACTATTTTTTAATACGATCCTTATTAAGCTAAAATACCCTCTACCGCTATTAAAA
>CAIYCT010000073.1 GCA_903924765.1 uncultured Rhodospirillaceae bacterium
ATCAAGGCGTTGTTCCCGCACGAGATCAAACTGCAATTGTATCAGGTCAACGCCGTCACCCAAGGCACCGACGCCCAAGCGGAGGTCGTGGTGCGCCTGGAAGAAAACGGCAAAACAGTACAGGGGTCGGCCGCCGATACCGACACTCTGGTCGCATCGGCCAAGGCCTATGTCAACGCCTTGAACAAATTGTTGGAAAAGAGGCAAAAATCCGCCCCTGACGCCATGACCGCCTAAACTTTCTAGAAGCCCTTTGTCAAAAGCATAGGTCTTTTGACGAAGGGCAATACAAAATGTTGAAATTCAGCGTCAATTCCCCTAACAACAGGGACAGACTTAGTAGGCCCGGATTTAAGGGTCGGCTCAACGCGCGCGAGGGACTATGTTTAATCTGACAGGATGGTTTTCCGCCGACATGGCAATTGACCTTGTAACAGCAAATACGCTGGTTTACGTCAAAGGCCGAGGCATTGTTTTGAACGAACCGTCCGTGGTGGCGATCGCCGAAGAAAAGGGCAAGAAGAAAGTACTGGCCGTAGGCGACGAAGCCAAGATGATGTTGGGCCGAACCCCCGGCTATATTCACGCCATCCGCCCCTTGCGCGACGGCGTCATCGCCGACTTCGAAGTCGCCGAGGAAATGATCAAGCACTTCATTCGCAAGGTTCATAACCGCCGGTCGTTCGCCAGCCCCATCATCATCGTCTGTGTGCCGTCGGGCTCCACCGCCGTCGAACGCCGCGCCATTCAAGAATCCGCCGAAAGCGCTGGCGCGCGCCGCGTGTTCCTGATCGAAGAGCCAATGGCCGCAGCCATCGGCGCCGGACTGCCGGTCACCGAACCGACCGGCTCCATGGTCGTCGACATCGGTGGCGGTACCACCGAAGTGGCCGTTCTTTCCTTGGGCGGCATCGTCTATTCGCGCTCGGTGCGCGTGGGCGGCGACAAGTTGGACGAAGCCATCATCGCTTATATCCGCCGCAATCATAATTTGCTGATCGGCGAAGGTTCGGCCGAACGGATCAAGAAGGAAATCGGCTCGGCCTGCCCGCCTGCCGACGGCGACGGACGCACCATGGAAATCAAGGGCCGCGACTTGATGAACGGCGTGCCCAAGGAATTGGTGGTTAGCGAACGCCAAATCGCCGAATCCTTGACCGAGCCGGTGGGCGCCATCATCGAAGCCGTCAAGGTGGCCCTGGAACACACCGCTCCCGAACTGGCCGCCGACATTGTCGACAAGGGCATCGTGCTCACCGGCGGCGGCGCTTTGCTGTCCAACCTGGACTACGTGTTGCGCCACGCCACCGGTTTGCCGGTTTCCATTGCCGACGATCCGCTGTCCTGCGTCGCCCTGGGCACTGGTCGAGCCTTGGAAGAAATGCAAAAGCTGCGTAATGTTTTGACCAGCATGTACTAATCGGATTCCTGTTCTTGTGCTTAACTGTCATTTAACCGACGGTCGTTTTTGGACAAGGACAGAATCGGGGCAGGAAAGTGGAACAGGTCCAACTTAAACTTTTTTAGCAAGAATTGGCGAAAAAATTCATTTCGGCCTTTCCTTGCCGCATAAGAATAGCGTAAGATTCTGACTAAGGGCGTTGCTTGCCCTCCTTTGGGTTTAAGGACAGGGGTTATGCGGATAAAAGCGTTAGGAGCGACGGGACGGCTGACCTTGGTCAGGGCGTTATTTCACCGGTTCGCATTCGCGTTTTTGGTCTGTGCCGCGTTTATACTTATGGTCCTTGGCAAAAACGAGGGCGTTTTAATTGAACGGACCCGTGCTGTGGTGTTGGATGTCTTAACGCCGGTGTTCGATGTCCTGTCTCGCCCCGCCTCGGCTGTTTCCAACAGCGTCAATTTCGTCCGCGACATGACCAATCTGCGCACAGAGAACGAGCGCCTGAAGGCGGAAAATCAGCGCCTAACCCATTGGCATACGGTGGCGTCCAAGCTATCCAACGAAAACACCGTTCTACATCAACAGCTGAATTTCGTTCCAGAACCCGATCCCGCCTTTATCACCGCCCGTGTTATCGGCGACGTGGCGTCGGGCTTCGGCCAATCCTTGCTGTTGGGCGCTGGTGCCCGCGATGGCGTCCGCAAAGGCCAAGCCGTGGTGTCGGGCGAAAATCTGGTGGGCTACATCTCGCAGGTAGCAGACCATGTCTCGCGCTTGCTGCTGCTGACTGACATCAACGCCCACCTGCCGGTCATCGTCGATTCAACCCATACCCGCGCCATCCTGTCCGGTGATAACCGCGACATGCCCCGGTTGGACTATTTGTCCGGCAACGCCAACATCCAAGTGGGTGATGTGGTCGTGACCTCGGCTTCGGGCGCGGCGTTCCCGCCGGGTTTGACGGTCGGCACCATTTCGGGCGTCTCCGATGGCGTTTACCGCGTTTCTCCGGCGGTCACTCGCGACCAACTGGAATATGTCGCCATCGTCGATTACGGCCTGGGCGGCGTCCAATCCTTCACCGACAAACCGCCGCCGCCGCCCACCCGTCGCGGCAAAGGCGGAGACGCCAAAGGGGTTGATCCCAATTGACGCCAACCCTATTGGCGCGCCTGGATATGAAGGCGCGCCGAATGGTTCCGTTTCTGGTTTCCTTCGCCCTGGTCATTCTTACCGTCGTTCCCACCCGTTTGCCCGGTTTCGCTCAAATATCGCCATCTTGGCCGATGTTGGGAATTTTTTACTGGTCCATTTACCGGCCCGATTTGATGCCGCTGGGAGGCGCATTCCTGATCGGAGTTCTGGCTGACATTGTCGCTGACACCCCCATCGGTATAAACGCCCTGTTGTTTTTGCTGATTCGCGGCATCGTTGTCGGTCAAAGACGTTTTTTCCTCACCAACGCCTTTCCCATGGCCTGGGCCGCTTTCGGCGTTATCGCCCTGGGTTCGTTGGGCTTGAACTGGCTGTTGTTCGCCTTGGTGCAAGGACACGCGGTCGACCCCCAAATTCTTCTTTGGCAGTACGTCATCCTTATGGGATTGTTCCCGCTGGTGACGGTCGTTATGGCCTATACTCAGATGGTGTTTTTAAAAGACGTATGACAAGTTTTTTGGCAGCCGCGTTCGGAAAATCAAAGGGTCTTCATGTATCACAATAGCGACCGTGCCCGCCTGTTTGGACGCCGCGCCACCCTGTTGGCGGGCGGTCAAGCGGTGCTGGTCGGGTCCCTGGTCGCCCGCATGTACTATTTACAGGTGATGGAGGCCGAACGTTATCGTTTGCAGGCCGAAGGCAACCGCATCAGCACGCAATTGCTGGCGCCGCCGCGCGGCTTGATCTTGGACCGCAACGGAATCGCCATGGCCATCAACCAGCACAATTACCGTGTTCTGGTGGTGCCCGAGCAAACGCCGTCGCTCAATTTCACCTTGGACCGACTGGCTCAAATCATTCCGTTGGGCGACAGCGACCGCATCCGCATCGCCAAGGATTCCCGCCGCCGCCGCTCGTTCGTGCCCATTACCGTGCGCGAGAACCTGTCATGGGAAGATGTGGCGCGGGTGGAGGTGAACGCCCCTGATTTGCCCGGCATTATCATTGATGTGGGCCAAAGCCGCTATTATCCCTTGGAACGGCTGGGCGCGCATATCCTGGGCTATGTGTCGGTGCCGTCCGAGCAAGATCTGACCACCCAGGCGGCGGACTCGCTGCTGGAATTGCCGGGTTTCCGCATCGGCAAGGGCGGGGTCGAGAAAGTGTACGACTTGGCATTGCGCGGCAAGGGTGGCCGCAGCACCATGGAAGTGAATTCCGTCGGTCGGGTGATCAAGCAGTTGGACCGCGTCGAGGGCGAGCCCGGCATCGATCTGACCATGACCTTGGATCTGCGCTTGCAGGAATACGCCGCCCAACGCCTGGGCGACGAAAGCGCCGCCGTGGTGGTGATGGATATTTATTCCGGCAACGTGCTGGTGATGGCGTCAACCCCATCGTTCGATCCCAACGCCTTCAATCGCGGCCTGACCGGGCCTGAATGGAACGAACTGACCTCCAATCCCCGCTCGCCCCTGACCAACAAAGCCATCGCCGGACAATTCGCGCCCGGCTCGACCTTCAAATTGATGACCGCTTTGGCGGCTTTAGAGGGCGGTGGCATCTCGCCCGACATGCGGGTGTTCTGCCCCGGTCACTTGCAATTGGGCGCCATCAAGTTCCATTGCTGGAAAAAAGGCGGCCATGGCTCGCTGGACATGATCGGCGGCATCAAGAATTCCTGCGACGTGTATTTTTATGAAGTGTCGCGGCGCATCGGTCCTGACCGCATCCACGACATGGCGACGAAATTCGGCCTGGGGCAAATTACCGGCATCGACCTCCCCGGAGAAAAACCAGGACTGGTTCCCAATCGCGCCTGGAAACGGGCCGCTTTGGGCCAGCCGTGGCATCCGGGCGAATCCTTGATTAACGGCATCGGCCAAGGCTATTGCTTGGCCACGCCGCTCCAATTGGCCACCATGGTCGCCCGCGTCGCCAATGGCGGCTTGCAGGTGGTGCCCCGCGTCGCCCGCGACGAAATCAACGGACGAATCGTCAGCCCCCACGATGATCATCCCCAATGGAACTCGTGCGACGTATCGCAGCATTCCATCGACATCGTCCGCAAGGGCATGTTCGGGGTCTCCAACGAACCGGGCGGCACTGCCTACCGCGCTCGCATCCAAGAAGAAAACATGTGGCTGTCTGGCAAAACCGGATCGGCCCAGGTGCGCCACATTTCCATGCATGAACGGGAAAGCGGCGTGATCAAAAACGAAAATCTGCCCTGGAAGGAGCGCGACCACGCTTTGTTCGTGGCCTATGCCCCCGAACAAGCGCCGCGTTTCGCCATTTCGGTGGTGGTCGAGCATGGCGGCGGCGGATCGGCGGTGGCCGCCCCCATCGCCCGCGACATCATGATCGAGGTCCAACGCCGCGAATTGGCCCGCAACACCGAGATGGGCAAGCGGGAATGAGAGCTTCCCTGCATCCCCCGCGCCCGGTGGGCGGCCTGAACCGCGCCGAAATGTCATGGCGCGAGAAAATCCGTCAGATCAATCTGTCGCTGCTGGCACTTATCACCGCCGTGGCCTGCATTGGCTTCCTGACGTTGTATTCCGCCGCGCAAGGATCGTTGGAGCCGTGGGCGCTGAAACAAATGATCCGGTTTGTGATGGGCATGTCGCTATTGATGGTCGCCGCCTTGATCGATATCCGAACCTGGATGCGCTATTCCTATGCCTTCTACGGCCTTTCGGTGTTGTTGCTGGTGGCGGTGCAAATTCGCGGCACCATCGGCATGGGCGCGCAGCGCTGGATTGATCTGGGCTTTATTCAGCTACAGCCGTCGGAATTGATGAAAGTCGCGTTGATCATGGCCTTGGCCCGTTATTTCCACGGTCAAGCGCCCGAGGATTTTCGCCGGCTGACCACCTTGATCATCCCCCTGATCATGGTGTTGGCCCCGGTGGGATTGGTGTTGAAGCAGCCCGATCTTGGCACAGCCTTGATGCTGCTAATGTCCGCCGCCGCCATGTTCTTCATCGCCGGGGTGCGGCTATGGATTTTTGGCGTCGCTCTGGCCGGGGGATTGGGCGCCATTCCGGTGGCCTGGCAATTCCTCCACGATTACCAACGCCAGCGGTTGATCATCTTTTTGAATCCCGATCAGGACCCGCTGGGCGCGGGCTATCACATCACCCAATCCAAGATCGCCTTGGGGTCGGGCGGATTGCTGGGCAAAGGCTATATGATGGGGACCCAAAGCCGCCTCAACTTCCTGCCCGAGAAGCAGACAGACTTCATCTTCACCATGTTCGCCGAGGAATGGGGTATGCTGGGTGGCGTTGTTTTATTGGGTTTGTATGCCTTGCTGGTTGCGTGGGGCTATTCCATTTCCCTGCGCTGCCGCAGCCAATATGGCCGATTGCTGGCGCTGGGCGTGGTCACCACCTTCTTTTTGTACTTCTTCATCAACTCGGCCATGGTGATGGGATTGGTGCCGGTGGTGGGCGTGCCACTGCCGTTGATTTCCTATGGCGGCACATCCATGCTGTCATTGCTGTTCGGCTTCGGTCTGGTCATGAGCGCTCATGTCCACCGCGAGATCCCCATCAGCCGCAGCGGCGCCGCCGAGGATTAGAAGAGCCCAGGGATGCTTTAGTCATCCCGCTTGGTGGTTTGCGCGCCCATATCGATGCGGGCGGCACCGACGATGGCGGTGAACAAAGCCAACCAGACGATGCGATTCTGGTAACGGTCATGGGGATTGGACAAGGCCCCGCACACGAAGGCGTTGCCCAAAAACGCCAGCACGATCACCACGATCAAAGAGGTCAGGACCTTGTCCCGCCGCCGGATGGCCAGGACCAAGAACCCAAACACCGACAACTCGGCTCCGATGGCTACCGGAACATGAATTTGGTTGACCGGATCGAAATCGATGCCTTGCGCCCGCTGTTGCATGGCAAAATGAAACCGCCGGAAATCTCGGGGATAGCGATGGATCTCGGTCTTGACGAAATGCCACGTCATCGGCACCAGGTCTTCGCCGTCGGCGACCAGATTCAATTGTGTCCAGGTATTGTTCAGCATGGCCTTGGCCATGTCCAGGGGAAAGCGTTTGGCCACCCCAGCCAAGATAAGGTCGGATTCGTCATGCATGGCTTTCCAGCCGCCCACATCGTCGAACGGCGAATCGCCCCACAGGAACTCGTCGGCGGTTTGCGGCAATTCATCCTTATGGGCGCACAGCTTCAATTGCGCTCCTTCTGGGCAAGCCACGTCCAGATATTCCTTGACTAGGCCATCCTGGATGAACAGCGCCAATTGCAGCACATGCCCCGCTTCCGAGAAATAGGCCTCGCCGGTGGCCAGCCAATGGGTGGCTGGAACCCAAGCAGTGCCCAACGCCACGGCGACTATTGGAGCGATCAGGCGCGGTCGCTGGAAGTGCGAGAACAGCCGCGCCAACACCGCCATAACAATCAAAACGATGATCAGACCGGCCGTCACCGCCACATGGGACATATGCACGCCGATGGCAACAATGGTCAGAGCGATCAATACTAATTTTCTTATTGCAGGCAAGGGCGCGCCCAGGGACAAGGTGGCGACGCCCAGAATGGCCAATCCTGCGAAAACATCGGCCAACACTTCGGACGTAACGATGGGCAATCCGGTCAATCCGGCCAACACCACGCCCAGGGCCACGTAAATTCGACCGCGCCAACGGGGCAGAAAGGCGTATACCGCCTCGTGAAGCATCCAAGCGACGATGAAGCCCTGAGCCACGATCACCGGCCACAAATGCTCGAACGGTTGCGCGATCAGGCAGAACACCGCATAGGTCATGATCCGCCACAAGATTGGCTGCCAGGTGAACGAGATCTCGACGTAATCCTCGGTGTCGAAATAGATCAGCGGATAACCGTTCCAAAAGGCCGGAACCAGCATGATCAGGGCAATGGCGACCACCACGGCGAACAGCCGCAACCCATGGTCCTCACCATCATCTCCCCTGAATCTCACGGTGATTACCCACGCCTCCAGCTGGTGCCCTTGGGGCCGTCTTCAAGGGCGATGCCGGACTCGGTCAACACGGTTCGAATGCGATCCGCCTCGGCAAAGTTTCGGGCGGCGCGCGCGTCGATACGCGCTTGCACCAACCCGTCGATTTCGGCATCGCTCAAACCCGAATTTCCGGCTTGTGGTTGCCATTTCAACCACTCCTCGGGGTCCTGGAGCAGCAACCCCAGCAAACCGGCGGCGGCCAATAAAGCGCCTTTGGCCTTGGCTTTGACGTCCTCATCCTCGGCCTTGTTGAGCGCCCCGGTCAGCTCGTGCAGATGGGCGATGGCTAGCGGCGTGTTGAGATCATCTTCCAACGCCGCCAAGATCGGCGTCAACGCTTGATCCGGGTCCTGGGCCTGGACGTCTTGGGCGTTGCGCAATGCCAGATACATGCGGTCCAAAGCGGCCTTGGCCGACTTCAAACCCTCGGCTGTCCAATCCAACGGCTGATGATAATGAGTGGACAACAAGGTCAGCCGGATGGCCTCGCCCTGCGCCTGATCCAGCAAATCGCGCACGGTGAAGAAGTTGCCCAACGACTTGGACATCTTCTCGCCTTCCACCATCAGGTAGCCGTTATGCAGCCAATAACGGGCAAACGGCGCGCCGTTGGCGCAGACGCTTTGCGCCAATTCGTTTTCATGATGGGGAAACACCAGATCCTGACCGCCGCCATGGATATCGAACGTGTCGCCCAGATAGCGGCGGCTCATGGCGCTGCACTCGATGTGCCAGCCCGGACGGCCCCGTCCCCACGGCGAGTCCCAACCGGGCAATTCGGCAGGAGACGGCTTCCACAGCACGAAGTCGGCGGGATGAGTCTTGTAGGGCGCCACTTCAACCCGCGCCCCGGCGATCATCTCGTCCAAGGTGCGATGGGACAGCGCGCCGTAATCCTGCATGGACGGTACGTTGAACAGCACGTGGCCCTCGGCCACATAGGCGTTGCCCTTGGCGATCAACCGCTCGATCATGGCGATCATCAAATCGATATGGGCGGTGGCGCGGGGCTCGTGATCGGGCGGCAGAACGCCCAGCTCGGCCACGTCTTGGTGAAACAGCTGGGTGGTGCGCTCGGTAATCACCCCGATGGATTCGCCGCGTTCCTGAGACCGCGCGTTGATCTTGTCGTCCACATCTGTGATGTTGCGCACATAGGTGACCTGGGGATAGAGCCGCTTCAACAGCCGATACAACACGTCGAACACTACCACCGGGCGGGCGTTGCCGATGTGGGCGCGGTCATAAACGGTGGGGCCGCAGACATACATGCCCACGCGGGCAGGGTCCAACGGAGTGAACGCCTCCTTGGTCCGGGACATGGTGTTGTACAAAAACAAAGTCACGCTAAACGATTCCTCATGTCTCAGCCTTGTTGGCCGCTTAGGCGCGCCACGGCTTTATCTCTTCCGATTAGGGGTAGCAGGTTCTTGAGTTCCGGTCCATTCTCTCGTCCGGTCAAAGCCAGACGCAAAGGATGGAACAACGCCTTGCCCTTGGACCCGGTCGCATCCTTGACCGCACTGGTCCATTGCCCCCAGGTCTCGACGCTCCACGGTTCGGGCGGCAGCAGCGACAAGGCCTGAGCGATGAAACCCGCATCCTCGATCACCGTCGCGCACGGCCCCGTAACCACCTGCCACCATTCCGAGACCTGGGCGAAACGAGTCAAATTGCCCTTGACCGCATCCCAGAAAGCAGGCGTCGCATCCGTCAATCCCAGCGCGGCCAAGCGGCCTTGCGCTTCTTCCCAGGCAAGACCGTGCAAACGCTTGGCGTTGAGGTGATCCAGCTCGCGCGGGTCGAAGCGGGGCGAAGCGCGGGAAATGCGTTCGAAGGTGAATTCGGCGGCCAGCTCGGCCATGTCGCCCGCCAATTCCACCGCTTGACTGGTGCCCATGCGCGACAGCAGGCTGGCCAGCGCCAACGGTTCGATGCCATCATCACGCATATCCGATAGCGATGCCGAGCCCAACCGCTTAGACAGGCCTTCGCCATCCGCGCCGGTCAGCAGCGCCAAATGGGCGAAGGTCGGGGGCGTCGCGCCCAATGCCTTGAACAATTGAATTTGCGGCGCGGTATTGGTGACATGATCCTCGCCGCGCACCACATGGGTGACGCCCATGTCGATGTCATCGACCACACTGGGCAACGTATACAAAAAGGTTCCGTCGGCGCGGATCAACACAGGATCGGACAAGCTGGCGGCATGGGCGTGGCTGTGGCCGCGCACCAGATCCTCCCAACTGACGTCTTCGTGATCCAGCAGGAAGCGCCAATGGGGGCGGCGTCCTTCCGCTTCCAACTTGGCCTTGTCCTCGTCGGTCAGCTTCAAGGCCGAACGGTCGTAGACCGGCGGCTTGTGCCGAGCCAGTTGCAGCTTGCGCTTGGTGTCCAACTCTTCCGGCGTCTCGTAGCAGGCGTACAAACGTCCGGCCTTTTTCAGTGCCGTTGCCGCTTGCTCGTACTGCGGCAGCCGATCGGATTGCCGGGCCGAACTGTCCCAGGTCACGCCCAGCCAAGACAGGTCCCGCCCAATGGCATCGGCATATTCCGCCTTGGAGCGTTCGGTGTCGGTGTCATCGTAACGCAGGATGAAGCGGCCGCCTTGCGAGCGGGCGAACAGCCAATTGATCATGGCCACGCGGGCATTGCCCACGTGCAGAAGGCCGGTGGGGGACGGCGCGAAACGCAAAGTAACGAGTGTGCTCATAGCAGTGCTGTGAATCCGTTGGTGATGGGGTAACGGCGGTCTTTGCCGAATGATCGGCTGGTGATTTTGACGCCGGGAGCCGCCTGCCGCCGCTTATACTCCGCCCGGTCCAACATGCGCCAGACCCTGCGCACGGTTTCCAAATCCCAGCCCCTGGCGACGGTGTCCTTCACCGACAATTCGCCCTCGATCAAGCATTCCAGAATGCCGTCCAGGGTTTCATAGGGCGGCAGAGAATCCTGGTCAGTTTGATCGGGCTTCAATTCCGCCGAGGGCGGCTTGGTAATCACTCGCTCGGGCATCACCGCGCCGTCTGGCCCCAGACAACCGTAGGGACGATGCCGGTTGCGCCAGCGGCACAGCTCGAATACTGTGGTTTTATAGACATCCTTCAACACCGCATAGCCTCCGCACATGTCGCCGTACAAGGTGGCATAGCCGGTGCTCATCTCGCTTTTGTTGCCGGTGGACAGAACCATGGGGCCGAATTTGTTGGACAGCGCCATCAAGGTCAGGCCGCGCGCCCGCGATTGCAGGTTTTCCTCGGTGATGTCGGGCTGTTTGCCTGCGAAGATAGGAGCCAGCATGGCGTCAAACGTCGCCATGGCCGGACCAATGGAGATCGTGTCCAGGCGACAGCCCTGCATCTGCGCCACCAGGCTTGCGTCCTCCAAACTGTCGGCGCTGGTATAGGGCGACGGCATCATCACGCACCACACCCGATCCGCGCCCAAAGCGTCCACCGCCAAAGCGGCGGCCAGGGCGGAATCAATGCCGCCCGACAACCCCAGAACCACGCCGGAAAACTTGTTTTTCTCGACATAATCTCGCAAGCCCGCCACCAGAGCCTGATACAAAATTTCATTTTGCTCCGGGACCGGTTCCAGCGGCCCCTTGATGGACCAGCCGGTGGGCTCTTGCGTCCAAACCGTGGTCGCCACTTGTTCTCGCCACGCATGCAGTCGCACCGTTTCTGAACCGGAACGATCCAATGCGAACGACGCGCCATCAAACACCAACTCGTCCTGTCCGCCTACTTGATTGACGTACAGCAGCGGCAATCCCGTCTCCATCACCCGGCAGCGGGCATGAATCAAACGGCTGCCCTGCTTGTCGCGTTCGAACGGCGAGCCGTTGGGAATGATCAGGATTTCCGCACCCGATTGGTGCAGCGCTTCAGCCACGTCCGAGTACCACATATCCTCGCAGATCAGAATGCCCAGCTTGACGCCGCGAAAACCCACCGGCGCCGGCAGTGGGCCGGGCGTAAACACCCGCACCTCGTCGAACACGCCGTAATTGGGCAAATGCCGCTTCAACCGGATGGCGGTAATGATGCCGCGATCCAACAGCAAGCTAGCATTGTGCAGTCGAGTCCCCACCTGCCACGGCGCGCCCACCAGCATGGCCGGCCCGCCTTCGGTCGTCGCCAAAGCCAATTGATCCACCGCCGCAACGATGCGATCCAGGAACGCTTGCTTCAAAACCAAATCCTCGGGCGGATAGCCCGACAGGCATAATTCGGGGTAGACCACCAGATCGGCCCCGGCCGCCACAGCCTGAGCGCGCGCAGCCAGAATCCGCGTCACATTGCCATCGACATCGCCGACTGTGGGATTGATTTGAGCCATGGAAATGGTGAGGGTATTCGCCATCCGTCTTGCTTACGGCAGGGGCGCTACGCTGTCAATAAAACTGGTCTTTTTACACCTCTATTAAGGAGATGGACGCGGTTCGGTTGCCAGCGTCCTCCCCCTGATATAGAATGCTGCCATGGCTCAACACCCAAAAAGCGTGACCTCCAAAAGTACGCCCGCGCCCGGCGCTCTCTGCGGCGAGCCGTTGGTGTCGGTGATGATCGGCCATCTGGTTACTCGCCTGGAAGTCGAGGCGGGAAAGAGCAACGGTCGGTTGTCGGCGGCGGAAATCCGCGAAAGCGCCGAGAAATTTCTGGCCGAGGAGTTGCCGCGCTTTCACGCCAGTTTCCAGCGCAGCTATGATGAATGCACCCAACGGCGCGAGGAGCATCGCTGGGCGGGCATCCGCAAACAGCCGTTTGACCGCATTCTGACCAAACGTTTCGCCCATTTGTTTCCCGCCCGCAAGGGCGATGACGGCGGCCAAGGGTTGTTGTCGCGGCGGGTCATTCCCGGCTTCAACCTGGCCATCAACAAAATGATCGGCCCCATGCTGTACGAGCAATGCCAGCGCAAAACCCGCGCCATCATGGATCGCCACCCCACCGAGCATGGCGGTTATGATTGGGGCAAGATTTACGCGGACCCCGATTGCTTGGCACTGACCAACGACGTTCTGGTGGTGGTGGCGCACTACTTTTCCGAGTTTGAACGGCGACGAAGCTGGTTCATGGAATTGGTCAACAGCCATCTGGCCCGCCCCACCGACGACGAGGAGCTGCACGCCAATTGGCAGCTGACCGCCCATGGGTTTTACGAGCTGATGCGCACCTTGTTCGTCGATATGGAAGCCACCATCGCTCAGCATCCCGAACGGTTGAAATCCCGATATGGCGAACAGACCTTGACTGCTCTGTCCGAATTCCTGGAACGGCTTAAAATCGAGCTGTGACCGATTTTTCTCATCCGGCAGATTCAACCCGGCACATTTTTCCCATCGCCTGTTTCCAAACGCCTTAAACCCTTGATTTCCAAGCCTAGGGCAAATGGCATAGCCCTTGCGCCTAACTGACCGGGGACTTCCATTTCGGGACTTCGAGGACAGCATGGCGACCGCAACAACTGCTTTGGGATCGATGACGACAACGGATATCGCGTCTCTTTCCGTCTCCCAAATCATCACCCTGACCACGGCCAATTTGGCAACCTTGACCACAGACGGCGCGACGGCGCTATCGACGGTCCAACTGCAAGCGCTGTCGGTGGCGCAAATGGTCGGGC
>CAIYCT010000074.1 GCA_903924765.1 uncultured Rhodospirillaceae bacterium
AGAAGGTGCGATGGTCAACGGTGCAACGCTGGCAAGTCGCGCAAATTTGAGATAAGAAGAATTTATAACAAAAATCAGAAATACGGCGGCGTCCTCTCAATGACTACTTTACTGTTGTCCCATCCGGCTTGCTACAAGCACGATACAGGGGAATTCCATCCGGAAAACGCCGAGCGGTTGGCCGCGATCATGCACGTGCTGGAACATGAGGATTTCATTTATCTCGCCCGTGGACCGGCCCCCGAGGTGACGCGGGAGCAATTGCTGCGCGCCCATTCGGCCGCCCATATCGACCGGATTTTGGGGTCCGTTCCCGCCGAGGGGTGCTATATCGAGCTGGATTCCGACACAGTTTTGTCCCCAAATTCCCGCGAGGCGATCCTTCGTTCGGCCGGGGCGGGGTGTTCGGGTGTGGACGAGGTCATGACCGGCGCGGCCCGCAATGTGTTTTGTGCCGTTAGGCCGCCCGGTCACCATGCCGAGTATGAACAGGCGGGGGGATTTTGCCTGTTTTCCAACGCGGCTATTGCCGCCTTGCACGCCCGCGACGCCCATGGGGTGCAGCGGGTGGCGGTGGTTGATTTCGACGTTCATCATGGAAACGGAACGCAGAATATTCTGTGGAACGAGCCCGGGATGTTCTATGCCTCGACCCATGAACAGGACGCCTTCCCCTATACGGGGCATGAAAACGAGAAAGGCACGGAAGGCGGCTCTCAGGTGGTCAATGTGCCGCTTCCCTCGGGAACAGGGTCCGAGCCGTTCCGTGACGCCTACGCCAACCTGATCTTGCCGGCGTTGCGCGATTTTGCTCCTGAAATCATCATCATTTCGGCTGGGTTCGATGCTCATGCCGCAGATCCCATGGCGCATTTGCGCTTGCAAGTCAGCGACTTCGTCTGGTTGACCACCCAGTTGTTGGATGTGGCCAGGACATTCAGCCAGCGCAGGGTTGTGTCGATTCTGGAAGGGGGCTACGATCCGCGTGCTTTGGCGGCTTGTGTCGCCGGACATCTGAAAGCTTTGATGGAAGGTTGACATCGTGGATCTGATTAAGTGGGATCAAAGCATGTCGGTTGGGTCCGAGGTTTTCGACGGTCACCACAAGATCATCATCGATTGCTTGAATGCGTTGCATCCGTTGCTGGGCAAACCGGGCGCCAAGGAAGAGCTGTTGACTATTCTGGCGCGTCTGGAGCAATTTGTCCTGCTTCACTTCGGCGAAGAGGAGCGGGCTTTGCGCCAAGCGGGCTATCCCGATTGGCGGGCGCACAAGGATCAGCATGATCAAATGTACGATGTTGTGTTCAATCTAAAAACGGGCGTTGAAAAAGGCCAAAATCTTGAGGCCGAATATCTTCACGAAATCATTTACGGGTGGCTCGTGAAGCACATTCTTGTCGAAGACAAGAAGTATGAACCGTATTTGGCCGCCAAAGGCTGAAGTCAGTTGGCGCTGCCGGTTCTTAATGCGACGCTGTTAGCAATGCGCAAATCGTATTCGTCTTTGGCCAAACGCCATAGATACTCACGGACTGTCCGTTGATGAGACAGAATCTCTAAAACTGTCGCCAACGGGATGTTTTTGACCCATTCCCGAAGCATGATGCCACTCCGTTAAATGTTGCGATGCAGCATAATAGGATGATCTAGATCAAAAGATCAACAGAAAACTATTATAAGGGCTAGATGTTGTAGATAGTCGTCCGTGAACAACTCTGAACGCTGCCAGTTCCCAGGCATCGTGTCCAATTCCAAGTAACGATAATTGCCAGATTTGGAGGTTTACCCCGTTAAATCTGGCAAATTGTTTTTGCGGATTTTTGTGCTTTTCACCGTC
>CAIYCT010000075.1 GCA_903924765.1 uncultured Rhodospirillaceae bacterium
ACACAGGCGGGTGGCCCGTCCCAACATTTGCTCGTACAGAATGCGGCTGTTGACCCGGCGCAAGAACACCAGATTGGTGATTTTGGGCACGTCCACGCCGGTGGTCAGCAAATCGACGGTGACGGCAATCTTAGGCGCGGGGTCATTGCGAAAGGCCAAGGTTTGCTGGCGGGGCTTGTCCACGCTGCCGGTGATTTTGCGCACGTCGGCGTCGTCAACCGATCCGTAAGCCTCGACCAGGGCGGCTTTGACTTGTTGCACGACCATATCCGCATGGGCGTCATTGACGGCAAAGATCAAGGTCTTATCCGGTAGCGACGGGTCGATATACCGGGCCAAGGCCGTCGCCACCGTTTTATTGAACGGTTCGGTGATGACGCTGCGATTGAACGCCTCGACATCATAACCCAACTCGTCCGGGGCAATGCCTTGGGTGATTTCGCCGGTTTGGGTATTAAGCAGATCAAGTTGTTGGCCGCTGGCAAACCTGATCCCATTGGCGGAAAGCTCGGTTTCAATGCGGATGGGCGGTTCGTGGTCGATCAAATATCGGTCGGCCACCGCCTCGCGGTAGCTATAGGTATAGACGGGTTGGCCGAAGATGTTGACCGTATGCAAAGCCGGGGTGGCGGTCAGGCCGATCTTAACCGCGTCGAAATGCTCCAACACCCGGCGGTATTTGCTGATGTAATCGGTCTGGTCGTTGAACTGCAATTCCGCATCGGACATTTCACGGTCCAGCAGATAGCCCCGATGGCATTCATCCACCACCATCAAATCATATTGATCTATGGGCGGCACATTGGCCGGATCGTCGGCAAACAGCACCCGCTTGACCAAGCCCTGAATGGTACAGATATGGACCTTGGTCGCATCGTCCGGCGTCACATCTTCCAGCCCCTTGATGCCGAACGTATCGGCAAAGGTGCGAACGCCCATGATCTTGGTGGTTTTGAATTCACCCTCAGTCTGGCCACCCAAAATACTGCGATCCACCACGAAGCAAACTCGGCGGAACCGCTTGGCCTCCAGCAGACGCGACAGCATGGCAATTGCCAGCTTGGTTTTGCCTGTGCCGGTCGCCATCGCCACCAACATGGTGCGTTGACCGAGGCCCAAGGCCTTTTCCACCTCTTCAATGGCCCGCTTCTGATAGGGGCGAAGCTCGAAGCCGAAATTGAGCGGGGTGGTTTTAAGCGCTGCGTCTGCCGCCTGGGCATCAATCTCCAGCAACGCCTTTACGCCACCGGGTGTTAGCCAGTCCACCAAGGGGCGGCTGATATTGGTCGGGTGCCGCGCATCACGGAACCAGATGCCGCTTTGGATTTCCAGTTGCTTTAAATAGGGTCGTCCGTTGGTGGCGAACAGCAGCGGCACCCGAAATTCGCCCCATGGTCCATCCGGGTTTTCCAGATGGTGGATGCCTTTTGAATAACGTTCCGATTGAGCCAAAGCCGCCGAAACATTTTTGCGCTGGCGCTTGGCTTCGATCACCCCGATGCAAGATAGCCCCAGGAACAGGACGTAATCAGCCGGACCCGTCTCGGTGGGCCATTCGGCAATTGCCATGTTTCGGCCCTTGGCCGGACGCGCACCGGACGCATATGTCAGGCTTTCCGAGTCCACTTCCCAGCCGCGATCCCGCAATTGACCGTCAATGATGGTGCGGGTTGCCGCTTCGTCCAGGTCAATGGCGGCGGCGGCGGTTGTTGCCTGCTTGATTTCGGCGGTGACGATTTCGGGGTGTTGGACCGCTTGGGCCTGGGCCGCTTCCAACTCTTTCAGCAGATTGGCTTCGCGGACCTTGGCGTCTTCCAGCAGACGAAGAATGTCGGACTTTTCTTCAGCCTCTTTGCGGGCACGGTCTTCGGCGGACAGGCGGGCTTCATCGGCTTGGGCTTGAGCCAGTTTGGCTTGTTCGGCTTGGCTTAAAGTCGCGGCACGTTCGGTGCGCAGCCGTTGCAGTTCTTCCTTTAACGCCAGGGATGCTATGCGCGGATCAGGCGGCGCAATAAATGCGGGTGATTGGAATGTCTGATCGCCGCCATAGGAACGGTGAAACCACACGCCCAATTGCCATGCCATCTTTAATGTGGACAGCGCCGCGCTGTGATCGGCAAAGCCGTCATGGGTGGCCCGGTTGCCGATCTTGCGAAGTTGATGGAACAGGCGGGATGGCTCGGAAGGGATGGAGCCGCGATCTTCCAAACGGCGGAGCAGGTCCACTTGGTTTTCGCCCATATCCCGGTAGCCGCCGATTTTGGCGGCAACACATTGGGCCAGCACCTCGCCAAACTGACGCAGTTTGATAAGGGCCGTGTTGGGATCGGTCCTGAAATACCGCTCGGCCAATGCCCCCAGGGTCACAAGCTGGGGAGCATGTGGGCCAAGAAATGCAAAGTTGGACGATTGCTGCGCCACGAGTCCGCCGGAACCTAATGTTTCAATCCGGTCAAGTTACGTGCAACCAAGGGGCGTGGCAACAGCTTCATGTCCGTCGCGCCCATTCTTGGCATGGAACGGCATTGACTCACTACGTAAGGCCAAAGCAAGATCACTCCTTTCCCACTAAAGATTGTTGACGCCATTGGACACCCCGAATTCAACGCCACAGGAAGAACCCACGCCAACATTCGAGCAGGTATTGGCCGATGCCGAAACTCTGGGGGCGATGAGCACTGCGCCGGAAATTCAGGCGGTGCTGACCAAGGCCGCTGATGCCCAATTAAGCCCCATTGAAACCAGCAAGCTAATTGCCACCATCGCCGCTGCGACCAAAATGCCGAAAAAGGCACTGAACGATGAGTTAAAGCAAATTGCCCAACAGGGTATTGCGACTTCGGACATAGCCCTGATCATCGCTCAAACGACGTTGAATTCCGATTTCAACGACATCCATTTGAAGTTGGGCGTGGACGGGCAATACTGGCGATATAACAAAACCCATTGGCAGCCAGCAGCCACCCCTTTCATAAATAATCTTCTGATGAAGACCTCCGTCAAACTGTCCACTTTGGATGGCAAGAAGAGTATTCCCGCCTTGGTGAATTCGGCAAGAAGCTGCCTCAATCACCTTCTGGGAAGTGACGACGATGTACTGGGCTTAACTGAAACCCCGCTGCCGGTGATCAATTGCTCAAACGGGGAATTGTGGATTGAAGCTGACGGATCGGTCGTGCTCAAACCCCATCGGCCAGAGAGCCGCCTGACATCGTGTCTATCTGTCGCCTACGATCCGGTGGCGAATTGCCCAAAATACGACGCCGCGCTTAGCGGCATTTTTTCCAAGTCAAAAGATACGGCTGATGTCGTCCGCCATTGGCACGAGTTCGTCGGATATGCCATCCAGCCCAAACGGGACATTGCCTCGTTTTGGATGCTGATCGGACACGGCAACAACGGCAAAAGCAGTTTGCTCAAAACTCTTCAGAAGCTTGTAGGTCCGGGGTCGGTGTTAAACGACAGCATCGGCGGTTTCCAGAAAGACAGTTTCAGCATGGCCGCCCTGAATGGAAAACTGTTGTTCATCGACGATGACATGGCCGAGGAAATCACCTTGGCTGACGGGTTGCTCAAGAAAATCTCCGAGGCCAAAGAAATCAGCGCCCGCCATGTCTACGGCAGAAAGTTCAATTTTGTCAGTCGTGCCCTGGTGGTCATGGCGGGCAACAGCTATCCCAAAACCAGGGATGTTTCACGCGGCATGATCCGTAGAGCCAATGTTTTCCCATTCGATAATGCGTTCGATAAAAATATGGACGATGGAAAAGACAAAGATGATCCCACTTTGTTTCCGGCCATTTGGGAGAACGAACTATCCGGCGTGCTCAATCGCGCTGTTGAGGGTCTGACCCGGTTACGTAAACGGGGCGGATTTGAAGTGCCGTTTGCTTGCGAAATGGCTCTGCTTGATTTTATGACCCACGCCATGCCGCTGATTGCCTTTCTGGAGGAAGGCTGTGACCTCGACCCGGATGGCCGCGTTCGTCTATCGGTTTTTCGTGAGCGTTTTAAGGAATGGGCGCGACAACAAGGCGTCAAAAACATTCCAGGCGACAAGGCTTTAAAGAGGAAACTGCTTGGCCTCGATATCAAGGTCTCCGACGTGAAGGGTTATCCGACCATTTACGGTCTGGTATTAAAAAATCAAATAAACTTGGTTATTGAAGAATAGCTACCTACAGCTACCCAGGTGCGGGGGCGTTAAAAAACAGCCCCAGCCGCATTGTCCCGGAACAATTCCCCGTCCCGAATATATCGGCCCAACATCGCATCGCTGGAATGACCTGTTTGTTGGCGAATTTTCCATGAAGCCACCCCGGCAGCGGCGGCACTGGTGGCAAGGCCCGCACGCAAACTGTGACCGCTGTATTTGGACGGATCGAGTCCCGCTGCTTTGGCGCGTTCTTTGACGATGACCGCGACGGCCTCACCGGACAAGCGGGCGTTTAAAACGTGACCGTGCCGATCCACCGGGCGGAAAATTGCTTCATCAGTGATGCCCGCCTTTTCGAGCCACGCTTTTAAAGCCAGCACCGGGCAGATCACACCACGACCGTATGGAATTGCGATCTTGCGGCCATGGCCCTCTTGGTCCGTTTTGCTTCTGGGAATGGTGACGACAATCCCCTGCGGCACCCATTCGATCATTGTACAATTGATTGCAATTAATTCCGAGCGGCGGAAGGCCCCGGCAAAACCGATCAGGATTAACGCTCGGTCCCGTACGGCTTTCAATCCAGTATCCAGGCCAGTGACCATCGCCAAAATGTCTTCTTTGATGGCGGCAGCAACCTGGCGCTGGGGGCGTCCGTGCAGACGGCGAACTCCCCTCAAGGTCAGTTTGACCAAATCGGACGATGCCGGGTTCGGGTGGCCCTGCATGGTGTGGGCTTTTCCGATGGCAACCAAGCGGCGGGCCAGGGTGGCGACACTCAAGACACCCGCATGGGCGGCAAGATAATCGGCGACGGTTTCTGGAGAAGCAGGAACAGTTCCGCCCCAATCCTTAAAGTGCTGCATGTCGGTGCGGTACGCCCTGCGGGTGTTGGGGGAGATGGCAGCTTCGATCAGATCGTCCAGCTTTTGAGTTTTTGCAATCAATTGCAAATTTTGTTTGCCGGGGGTTGGGACGATGCATTCGGCTGCAATTGTGGGCTTTGGTAATTGAATGTTATCGGAGATAAGGATCGGGTGCCGTGCCTGTGGACCTATTTGGAGTGTCGTCATTTGTCGCCTCGATTTCAGGTTGATGATCGAAAGCGTAACCGGGTGGCATTGGCATGGAAGAGGGATTTAGGGCCTGTGGCCTCGGCGTTTCATTTAAGCGAATTTCATTTGTTCCCTGTTGAAAACACGTCGCTATGCATTGAGATATAACGACAATCGTTTTGTGGCAGATGTGGTTTTTCATGTGGTATGTGGTGAAGTTCCATACGACGCTAGCATCACCAGATACTATTGCCAGTTGTTATTCACCCGATCATTTATAGCCCAAGGCCTTCATCACCTGGGGCAAGCCGAAATCCTCTGTAACTTCCACCTTGACGTCGAGCGTCGGACCCAGGCGGTCAAGCAGCCGGAACACCTCCACCTTATTCCAGGGCTTCAAATTCCGTCGTAAGTAGCCTTGCTCGTTCAAGGCCTTTGCGATGGCAGATGGTCCGGTAATTCCCTTGGATTTCAGGATCAGGATGTACGGGAGCATGAACATGGCAAATTCGTTGGCTTGCGGGCAGTTTCGGACTTTCGGTCGAGCCCAGGCCAGCACATCATGCAAGTAGATGCATTGGGTCGGAATGATGCGTTCTGATTTTTCTTGCATTTGAGGCCTCCGCTGGCTAAGAGTCCGTCCGCGAAGTTATCTAGGAATTTCTGTGCCTTGCGATTCTGCGCAGCATGAGGCGGATCAGTGCCA
>CAIYCT010000076.1 GCA_903924765.1 uncultured Rhodospirillaceae bacterium
CGGCACAGGTCGGTCAGCAGCACCCCAGCCTTCGCCCACTCACATCCGGGCGGGTATGACCTCGCACCCCGAATGAGTGCCAGCGCAGTTCGGACGATGCGGGTCGAATCTGCCGTTGGAGGAGAGAGTCGAACTGAACCCGTCAGCGTACCCTGGACAGCGTCCTGACGGAATCTGTTTGTAAACGCGAACACCTGAAGGTGACCAGCGACCAGACACTCGCTACGAAGACGCTCGGCGGCAGTCTGGGCATACTCACTCACCGCCGCCGCCACGGCTTCGATGTCCGGCGTCGCACCGCCAAACGATCTGGAGCAGGTGCATGACTGTCTTGGCTGAGGCTGGCACTCCAGCGTGAAGGCGGGGTTGCCCTGAAGCTCGGCCACGGTGCGCGCCAGCACCACGCCGAACTCGCGCCGCACCCATTGGTCTTCAAGCTCGGAAAGGTCGTAAGCGGTCTTGATGCCGAACCCGGCGAGCCGCTCGGCATATTTCCGCCCAACGCCCCAGACATCTCCGACCTCGACCCGCCGCAGCGCCGTCTCGATCAGGTCTGAGCGACCAGCCAGATCGACGACACCGCCTGCTTTCATCGATTTTTTGGCTACACGGTTCGCAAGCTTGGCGAGCGTCTTCGTACGGGCGATGCCGACGCAAACCGGGATGCCGGTCCACATGGTCACCTTCTGACGAATAGCCCGGCACCGGTCGGCGAGATCGCCAGGAATGCCGGTGAGATCAAGGAAGCATTCGTCGATCGAATAGACTTCCTGGGCGGGAGCACTTTCACCAAGGATGGTCATGACCCTGGCCGACATGTCGGCGTAGAGGGTATAGTTGGATGAGAGAACCGCAACGGCCTGCTTGTCGCAGAGCCGTTCGATCTTGAAGTAGGGTTCACCCATTGCAATGCCGAGTGCCTTGGCTTCGTTAGATCGAGCAACCACGCACCCATCGTTATTGCTCAACACAACGACGGGGATGCCTCGGAGGTATGGGTTAAATGCCCGCTCGCATGAGGCGTAAAAATTATTACAGTCAACCAGGGCAAATACCGTCATCGATGGCAATGCTCCTTGAATGACCAGCTTACCACGCCCCAGATGTCGGCACCCTGGTCAGTGTCCACTTGAATTTCTGGACCATCGCCATCAGATGCTAGCGACCATGCTTTACCGACACGGCGAATCCGCTTGCAGGTAAACCCACCGTCGACCACTGCAACTACGACATCACCCTCCCTCGGGGTTATCGAGCGGTCAACGACAAGCAAGTCACCATCGCCAATGCCGGCGTTGACCATTGAGGTGCCGGCGACGCGCATGAAGAAGGTCGCGGCCGGGCGGCGAACCACGAGCCGCACGAGGTCAAGGTTGTCCTCGGTATGGTCGGCAGCAGGTGATGGGAAACCGGCTTCGACCTGCTGAACTGGCGTCGGTGTCGTGAAAGGCATGGTGATGTCCAGAAGGCGGCGGCACGTCATTAGAACATATCAGGAACTTTGGCCGGTTAAAATAGCCGAGATTCCCCAAGGAGGCCGTCGAGAACGATGTTGCGTCACTGTGCCCAGAAAGGCTCAGTTACAACGCTTGCAGCCTTGACACAAAAACTTGGGGGCTTGGTGAGAATATATATTTAAATAAGCTGGTCGAGCTAGTAAGATACCGGAATAGAGATAGCAACACATACAAGTAAGGAGATATTATATGGTATCATATGTTGTTTATGCCGGCGGCCCTCCATACATTACGTTCAATACCAGAGCGGAAGCAGAGGGCTATTTCGACTGGGCAAAGGGTGGCGACGATCGCAAGGTCACCCGCTCAGCAATCGTTGAAGTTGACGATGGCGGAGTGCCCGTAGACCCCAGACTGACTGCGGCATTCAAGCAGTTGCGGGCTAAAGGTTACACGGCGCTTGAAAACCACTGGTGCTGTGCATCGTGCGGGTGGTCGGTGATTCCTGACGAGGAAGCCGAAAGGGCTGTATTTTACCACGCCCAGGACTACGCTCAATTTCTGGAGACACGGACTGGCTTCTTGGTATGGGATGGCGACGGTCGGGAGATCTGCGAGACCCTTGTCGAGGCTGGCTTACAGGTTCAATGGGACGGCTCGAAGGCCACCAGGATACTGGTGATATTATAAGAGCTTGAGGTGGCGATGGTGGTGCGGTGTCAAAACCGTACTGCCATCACACCCAAGCAGATAAGACCTCCTAATTATAGAAACTGAATGGATGGAGACGCTTGTCATGAACAATATGATCTTTATAAAGTTTGCTCGGGAGGGCATTCATTGCTACCCAAGCGCTCCTGACGATGTGGCGTTTTTGAGGAATCCTCATCGCCACATTTTCTACTTCCGGGTCGATATCCAGTTCTTCCATGATGACCGTGAGATCGAGTTTATCATATTCAAGCGCAAGGTCGAAGGCTACTACGAGCCCGGTGTGCTGCAATTCGACTCCAAGAGTTGCGAGACCATCGCACACGATCTTCACGCCAAGATCAAACGGGATTTTCCAGGTCGTGCCATGGTGATCGAAGTTTCAGAGGACGACGAGAACGGTGCCAGGATTACCTTTCCAGTTACCCCACCAGCGTAACCTCCGGCACAAGAGAGATCGCCCGGCCCAGTCAGGTGGTGGCGGTAAGATGCCGTCACCGCGATTGAGGGACGGCCTTGGGGGCGAGTGTCCCGACAAACTGGTTGAAGTCGGCCGCTTCAGCAAAATCTCGATAGACCGATGCATAGCGAACAAAGGCGACCTGATCCAGGTCACGTAGGTGGTCCATTACAATTCCTCCAATGGCTTTGCTCGGAATATCTGACTCACCAGAAGATTCTAACTGCCGAACGATGCTGTTCACAATTCGCTCAATTCGGTCGATCTCAACAGGCCTTTTCCGAAGTGCGATCCGCATGGACCGCAGGAGCTTTTCTCGATCAAATGTCTCGCGTTGATTGTCGCTCTTTACAACGGTCAACTCCCGCAGCTGGACCCGCTCGAAGGTGGTAAAGCGGGCATGGCAAGTCGGGCAGGATCGGCGGCGGCGGATCGCCGCGCTATCGTCAGTAGGGCGAGAGTCCTTAACTTGGGTATCGTCGTTTCCACAGAACGGGCAGCGCATTGATCCTCCGCGCCTTCACAGGCACGCCTCTCAGATAGGATAAATCACCCAGTCAGCTCGCCTTCCTACCCAGGCCCAATTTTAAGGCAAGATCGGAGCGGGCCTTAGCGTAGTTGGGAGCGACCATCGGATAATCGCTGGGCAGTCCCCATTTGGCGCGGTATTCATCGGGCGTCATCCCGTAGGACGAAGCGAGGTGCCTCTTGAGCATTTTGAGTTTCTTGCCGTCTTCCAGGCACACAATGTAATCAGCTGTGACGGACTTTTTGACCGGGACGGCAGGCTTCAGCTCCGCCGGAGGTTGAGCGGATTCCTCAGGTTGCCCGAGTGTCGCCAGCGATTGATGAACGCTCTTGATCAGTGACGGGATATCCGAAGCAGGAATGCTATTCTTCGACACAAAGGCCGATACAATCTGGCTGGTAAGCCCAAGCAGCGCGGTGTCCATAGTTCCCCCGAGGTTCGTGTCTGGAAGCATTCCCCCGAATGCGTGCGAGCCCTGTATACCACATGTTGAGTCTGGAACAAATCGTGCTTATGACTGGTTCTTCGCGACCTCGATTGGCTTTCTCGACGGTGCATAGGCCAAAGCTCTGTGCTCCGGGCAATAGGTCATCGTTATATCAACAGCCTTTCCGCAAAAATGGAAATCGGGTTTTTTCGGATCGCCAAAAGGCCACTTACACATCCGCTCCGTCAGGTTGGACAGGTTGGCGAGTTTAATCTCCTTCTTCTTTTTTATCGGAGATTCCCGTCCCGCAAGACCAAGGCGATGTGCTTTACCAATAATAGCATTGCGACTTATATCACAACCAATCAATGTTGCTATCTCGCTGGCTGAC
>CAIYCT010000077.1 GCA_903924765.1 uncultured Rhodospirillaceae bacterium
AAAATCTGCAGGCGGATGGCGTTGATTGCTGACTGGCTTTCGATGCCGTCGATTTCGCATTGGCGCAGGGTCTCCCCCAACTTGGCCAATTCGTCTTTAGATAGATACCGTTCGCGCTTCTTTTCCGGGTACTTCTCGACGTGGCGGCATGGGTTTGACCCGTCCTGTCGCAATCCCCAGATTTCAGCAAGGTTGAACATCTTTGACAGGAATTGAAGGGCCCGGTTTGCCTGTACTGGCGCGAAACGAAGATCGTGATGTAAGCGGGCGATGTCGGCACGGGTGATCGTGCCCACCTGCAGGCGTCCGATCCTGGGATTGATGTAGCTTTTCAGGTAATAGCGATAGCCGACTACGGTACTTGCTTTACAATGGTGGATGGCATGTTCATTGACGACCCGTTCACCGAATTCGGAGACGGTGGGGGCCCGACGAGCTTTATCGCGCGCGGCGGCAGGGTCACTTCCTTCATTGACGGCGGCCAACACCTTGATGGCTTCGGTCCTGGCCTTTTCGGTGGTGAGGATGCCGTGCAGCCCCAATGCCATGCGACGGAAGGATCTGCCAAACCGGTACTGGACCAGATAGGATCGCTTGCCACTGGGCAGGATGCGGATGCCGAACCCCGGCAAGTCGCTGTCGAAGATAATGTAGTCCTTGTCGCTGGCTTCGGCGGCCTCGACGATACGTTTGGTCAATTTGGGCATGGGGCAGGGGCCTTCGTCCGGGGTGTTTCCGATTCTCCCGCTGCGATCCGCCGACAATCCCATAGACTCTCCATGGACACATGCGGGCGAAAGTCGCCGCGAGTTCATGCGAACCATATAGAAGGTTGCCTGAAATAATAATCAAGTAATATCAATAACATAACGTATTTCCGCGCAATCATTCGAAGCGCAGAGAACTTTTCATGAGCAGTCTCAAGCTTTGGAGGTAATAAAGCGCAATGCCGCAAACCAGACATACAACGGAGCTGGCCGCGTATTTTTGTCAGGGAGATTGGCGTTCAGCCCCACAGAAATCCGAAGGTTTTCGCCGAATTTTGAACCATCTTGTGTCTGTGCTGACGATCGGTGATAGCGAAAGCCACTCTGTTCATCGCTTGCTCTAGGGGCAGCCTTCAGATAATTTGCCTGATTAGGCGGCTCTAAGGGGGGCAGGATAGACTGAGGAGACATCATGGAAGGGCCCCGTAGTTATCCTTCAGCTCTGCGGCGCCCCTATATCTGGTCGCGAGCCTATTCCGATGACCAAGTGCAGAAGATCTACGACGTTGAGCGGATGCGCCGCAGTCTATCTGAGCAAATTTTTGGCGTTTCTAAATTCGCGCGCAGCCAACTGCGTGACCCCAAGGGCTGGTACAATGTTGGGCATAGCTTCGACGGTCTGTGGCAAGGTGAATCTGTCGTCTTCGATCCGGTCATCCGTCCACTATATTTAGAATATGGCACTCGTCTCTACGAGCTAGCCGCTCAGGAAGCTTTGGAGCGTTTCCCACGTATGGCAGAGCACGTTGTCGTGGACGGACCGGACCTGGGCGAGCGGCGGCTGCACTTCACCACGGGGCAGCACGATTTGGCTCTGCCATACATGGCTAACTGCTTCTGGTCGCTGGATGAAAAAAAAGCCGTTGCAGTGGCAGAAAGCATCCGTGTGGAACTGGATGATAGCGTGCTTATCGGCGGGCGGCGGCAAATCAAACTGTTCATCAGCTTGGACCGCCCATCGACCGACGAGTCTACCTGGGATGAAGTGCGCTCGTTCTTTGCCGAAGGAAAGCTGTTCCCTATCGACGAGACGCCAAGGCAATGTGACGTTAAGCTGGCTGCCAACATGCGGACTACAATGTCGATTCCTGATCTTGTCCTCCTCAATTGGAAAGAAGTCAGGAAGCCCCTGACATCAGCCGATGATGCGCTGTTCAAGGCAATCGAGACTTTCAATCCTGACGCAATCGCTAGTGCCCTTGCCGATGGCGCTGATCCGAACGCTATCGATACAATGGATGATACACCGCTGGTTAATCTCATTAGTTCCGACAGATGGGAATACGTTAAGCCCGAACGCGGAGAAAGTTGGGAGGCGCTACAAGCCCGCATTCCAAGCGTAACACTGGGAGAGAGGAAGGCGTGTGTCCAAGTGCTGCTTGATGCAGGCGCTCACATTGACGTTTGCGGCGCTGAAGGCACGACAGCCGTGACGGCAGCGGTTCTACGCAAGGAACATGAACTGCTCGACTGGCTGCTAAGCCTTGGCGGCGATGATACGATTCATCACGAGGACAGTCGTTATGGAGACTGGCCTGCCGCTTGGGATTACGCTGCCACTGACCTCGACCTTGCCGCGCCTGACGAGAGGGAGGCGGCAGAGTTGACATGGCGTGCGCTCCGTCGCCACCGCCAAGCCCCGAACGGCACCTTGCCAGGGGAGCGCCCTGAATGGTGACTTGGCCTTGCGATATCTGATTGGCATCTGACGGTTTTCAAGAAATGGAAGTGACGAACTGGCGCCGGGGGAAAGCATAGTGCGATTATATGGTTCGATCCATCAACAATCTCATGGACACGCTATGGACTCATGAGGGCACAAAATGTAGCGTAGTCGTTCGAAGCCGTGAGGGCTTGATATTCGACACATGTGTTTGATATCTTGTTTTTATTCGCGGTAAATCGTAGTGATGCGGGGCGATGCGGGATACTATATATTGGGCTCATAATCTGAGAGTAGTCAGGCGAAATCCGGCGAAGCAAACTGCCAAAGGAGCGAAAAGCTGGGTATGGGTTTTTGCGGGGCAAATTGCGCCAGAATTCGCAGAAACCTGAGACTTTTCGCTGAACTTTGAACCCTCTTGTATCCTTGTTAGCGGCCGGGGCGGTGAAAGCAGCGTTTTTCATGGCTTTCTCTGGAGGCGACCTTCAGGTAATTTGTCTGATAGGGCGGATCGTATCGTATCGGTTTCGCCCGCGTATTGAATCTCCAGGTTTGATTTTCTTATGGCCTCAAAGACGACACTCAATGCCCAAAACCTCGAATCCCTCGGATCAGAGCGCTTGGCCGAGTTGTTGATCGAGATCAGCACCGGGGATGCTGCTGCAAAGCGTCGTCTGCGGATGGAATTGGCGGGGGAGAGGAGTTCGGGTGAGTTGGCCAAAGAGATCAGAAAACGCCTGACCTCAATCGCTAGGTCAAAGTCTTTCATCGATTGGCGCAGTGTCCGGGCCATTGCCAGCGACTTGGAAACTCAACGACAGGCGATCGTCGAGAAGGTGGCAAAAGCGGATCCTAAGGAAGCACT
>CAIYCT010000078.1 GCA_903924765.1 uncultured Rhodospirillaceae bacterium
ATCATCATCATCGGCGACGATGCCAAAGGCGTGGCCCAAATGGTGGGCGGCCTACCGGTTCTGCGCGCCATCCTCCGCCCCGACCCGGACGCCTCCACCGCCCTAGCTGGTAAGCGGGTGCTGGCCTTCGCCGGCATCGGTCGTCCGCAAAAATTCTTTGCCATGCTGGAAACCGAGATCAAGGCGATTCTGGTCGATGCCATCTCCTTCGCCGACCATCACCCGTACCAGGAGGGAGAGATAGAAACCCTGGTGACCCAAGCCAAACTGCTGGATGCCCAACCGGTTACCACCCGCAAGGATTGGGTCCGCTTGCCGCCCGCGTACCAGGCGCAAATCCAAATGGTGGACGTCACCTTGGAATTCCAAAATGAAGTCATGCTGCACTCCGTATTGATGAAAGTGCTGCGACCATGATCAAACAGATCGTTTGGCTACTGGAAGCCGCTTTGGCCTATGCGCTGTACGGCTTGTTTTCCGTACTGCCGGTGGATGTGGGCTCGGCCCTTTGCGGCTGGGCTTGCTGCGTGATCGGTCCGCTGCTGCCGCTGTCCAACGTCGCCCGCGACAATCTAATCAAATCCATGCCCGAGCTGACGCAAGCCCGCATCGAAGCCGTCGTCGCCCAGCTATGGGAAAACATTGGCCGGGTGGTGGCCGAGTTCCCCCATATTCACTGGCTGATCAACAATAGAGTCGAGGTCGTCAACAGCGAGTATTGCAGCGCCTTGAAAGACGACGGCAAGCCGGGGATTTTCATTTCCGCCCATTACGGCAATTGGGAATTGGCGGGCGCGCAAGGGTGCTATTACGGCATTCCCATGGTCCTGGTCTATCGCGCCGCCAACAACCCCTATGTGGAGCGCCTGTACCAAAAGGGGCGCGCCGCCAGCGCCACTGGCGGCCAAATCGCCAAGGGCCAGCAAGGCGCCCGCGACATCCTGGGCGTGTTGCGCAAAGGCGGACATCTGGGCATGCTGGTGGATCAGAAAATGAACGACGGCGTAGCCGTGCCGTTCTTTGGCCGTGACGCCATGACCGCTCCGGCAGTGGCTCGCATGGCCATCAAATTCCGCTGCCCGGTGGTGCCCGCCAAAGTGGAACGCTTGAAAGGCGCGCATTTCCGCATCACCTTTTATGCGCCGCTGGACCTGCCCAACACCGGCGACACAGCCGCCGACACCTTGACCGTGATGACCGACATCAACAGACTTGTGGAGTCCTGGATCCGCCATGACCCCGGCCAATGGCTATGGCTCCACCGCCGCTGGCCAAGGGAGTAGGCTGCGAGGGAACTTATCCCTCGTTCGCCGCAGTCTGGAGCAACCCTGAAGACGACGCCTACGATGCCCTCTGATTTACAGCCGTTCGAGTTCGGCGACATCGTTTTGGTGCCCTTCCCCTTCACCAATCAGACCACTTTTAAGAAACGCCCTGCCGCAATCGTCAGCAGCCCCGCCTACAATCTTAACAAACCCGATATCGTCGTCATGGCGGTTACCAGCCAATTGCGTCCCAGCCCAGAACTAGGCGAAGTCTGGATCGAGTTTTGGCAAACGGCAGGTCTTCTCCCCCCTCTGCCGTCAAGCCCGTCTTCACACCCCTTGAACAAGGCTTAATCCTACGCCGCCTCGGCAACGCTGGCATCTTCGGACCAAGCCACTCTTCGTATGGCCATGAGCCAGATATTGGGCTGACTGAGATGAGGGAGAACCGTGGACGTTCGTCCTCTGCAATGGACTGATACACGACTTTTGATGGTGTTATTGCTGGCGTCAACCGCTTATATTAGACTAAGCGCACTGTCATGTATGGACGGCCCCTGTGATGCAAGGAATAAATGACGGTAACGGCATGCGGTCGGGTGCGGTCATGTATCCGGCCTGTTTGCGCGGCACATTGACCGCTGGCCCTGATGAAGTTCGCGGATCGGACCCTAATCACCGTATCGCGCTTTGTGCGCATGACAGTGCACAGGTTTTTCCAATCCCCGGCTCGTACCGGTTTGCCATCACGTCACTCTTCACCCTCGCATTGGTTAAACTCTTTCGCCTGACTCGGGCTGATTTAAGCAGCCGCTTCCGGGTACGTTTCGCCTCGGCACAAGACCGCCCAGGCGATGCGCGCCATCTTGTTGGCAAGCGCCACGGTCACCAGGCGGACGGGCTTGGTGGCCAGCAACTTTGTCAGCCACTCAAGACCTCCGGCGATTACGGTGACAGTGCGCTTAATCAACACCACCAATTTTGATTGCTGCAATAAAACCGGGTCTCGGGGCTAGCCCCGAGTGGGGGGACGGGGCAACGCCCCGTCGGAACAGCCGTCAAACGGACTCTTTTTCCTCGGGGTGAGCGACGTGCGCGGTATGGGCGGGGGCGACCAGAGCCTGTTCGATGCGTTTCATTTCGGGGTGTTGGGTACCGGGGCGGCGCATACAGTGACCTTCGAAATAGGCGCCCACTTCGATTTCCAGGCTTTCGTGGATGATGTCGCCTACCACCTTGGCGGTTTTGGTGATGCTGACCACGGGGGCGTTGATCTTGCCGCTGAGTTCGCCGTGAACCTTGACCGATTCGGCGGTGACTTCGCCCGAGATGCGGGCGCCTTCGCCGATGGTCAGCACTTGGCAGCTGATGTTGCCGTCAATTTCGCCGTCCACATGGACCTCACCCCGGGACACGATGTCGCCGACGATGCGGACATTGGGGGAGATGACCGAGAGGATGGCCGGTTGGGCATGGTGCCCCGACGAGTGACTGTTTCTAACGAGCTTTTGAAGCATCTCGACCTGCCATGATGTAAGTGATTGGATTGCGCGGAACATCTTCGATTCGCACTTCGTAATGGAGATGAGCGCCGGTGGTGCGGCCAGTGTTGCCCAGCAAACCGACCACCGTATCGCGGGTGACCTTTTGGCCCTCGTGGACCTTGATCTGCGACAGATGGGCATAGCGGGTGGAGAAGCCGTTGCCGTGATCCACATCCACGGTCAGGCCATAACGATCATAGGGTCCTGCCAGCGTCACATGGCCTTCGCCGGTGGCGTAGACGGGGGTGCCCATGGGCGCGCCCATGTCCAGACCTTCATGCATGCCCGCGCTTTCGTTGAGCGGATCGGACCGCGCGCCGAACGGCGAGTTCATTTCCCATTCCTGGTGCAGCGGCTCGGCCAGAGGCAATGCCACCGTCACCGCCTTGATGCTGTTCCAACGATCCAGGCGCGCCAGCACATCGGCCAAGTCCTGATTGGACCTGTCACCGCTTTCGCCGCCGCCCATGGACACAACGCTGGCGGTCAGAGGCACGAACGGCCCACCCTGGCCTCGATTTTCACCCCGGCGCCGAATCAGGTTTTCCACATTCACGCCCAACCGCGACAGGGATCTTTCCACATCCTCGGCCCGCTGATCGGCCAAAGCCGCCGTCTGGGTCAAGGCTTGCACATAGGTCACTTTCAATTGATCCAGAGAGGTCCGCAAATTATGCAATTTCGTCCGCACGCCGCCCACTTCCGGCGGTTCGTCTCTCGCCCCGGTGTCCAATGCGGCATCCTGATCGGAACGCAATTTCGACAACGGAATGGTCTTGCCGTTGCCTTCCTGATCCTTGGTCAATTGAGCATGGGTGTCGGCCAGCACGGTCAGATTGGCATGGACCTCGTTGACTTCGCGGGTCAGATCGCCCACCAAGCCGCCAGTGGCGGCCAAGCGATCCTGCGCCTGTTTCAGCTTGGAAATCTCGTCATCCAATTGATGTTCGCGCGAAGCGATCTCGGTGGGTTGGCGCATCAGCAGAAGATTGGCGATACCGGCCCAGCCCGCCACCATCAAGAGGATGGCTAAGACAACAGCCTGACGCTTGCGGGTGATGACGAAGTAACGCCCCCGTCCATCGGGTTGACGGATGAACACTTGCCACTCTGGCAACATATGGGCCAGCACCCCTGCGTAAAGTCGCCCCGCCAGCGTAAACACACGCTGCTTGAGAGACGTCGTCTTCTCTCTCACACTCACACTTACAATCCCTCTATCGCGCAGCAACTCAAGCCGCCCCCCTCGATTGGCGTGGAGTTTAGCGACGATTGCGCGGCAAGACCAGACCGAATCGCCGCAACCCGCATAA
>CAIYCT010000079.1 GCA_903924765.1 uncultured Rhodospirillaceae bacterium
AATCCTGAGGGCGGCACTGCTTGCCCATCAGACCGAGAATGTCAGCAAGCCAGAACTTGAACAAAACGCAAAGGCTGCGTAAAGTGCTCAACCAGCGATGCCTGCCAAGCAAATTTCAACATCGGGCGGGACATCCCCCGTTGAGGGCCAGCAAATTGGTTTGCTCGGCAATGCCCGCGATCATGGTGACCACTTCGCCGATTTGCTGAGAGGATTGCTGCATGGTTCTGACGATGTCGCTGGTGTGCGCCGCTTGAGAAACCGCTTCGCGCAGGACTTCTGTGGATTGCGTCACTTGATTGCTGATTTCACTGATCGAGGCGGTCAATTCCTCGGCAGCCGACGCCACCGTTTGAACGTTGGACGAGGCTTGAGTGGCCGCCTTGGCGACCATGGTCGCTTGCTGACTGGATTGTTCGGCCGACCCCGACAGGTCGCTGGCGCTTTTGTGTAATTGAATGGCGGCATTGGCCACCGTGTCGATGGTTTGGCTGGCTTGGCTGTCGAATTGATCGGTCAAGTTCACGATCATGGTGTTTCGCTTCAGCCTTTGTTCCTGGTCGTGGGCTTGTTCTGCGCGGAAAATTTCCGCTTGTCGGGCATTGTCTCGCAATGTCTGCGCCGCTTTGGCGATCAGTCCGATTTCGTCGCGATGATCGGTGCCGTAAATTTCAATGTCCAAATTGGCGTTGGCCAATTGCTCCAGGTCTTGAACGATCCGCGCCATGGGTTTGACCATGCCGACGCGGGCGATGACCCATCCGCCGACGATGCCAACTACCAATCCGCCGACGGCGATCAAGACCATCCACAAGGTCAGGTCTTCCGCCATCTGGGTGGCTTGGGTGATTATGGCTTCATTATCGGCAACCAAGCTGTCGCCCAAGGCGGTGATCTTTGGTTTGATTTTTTTCTGCAGTGCGGTTGCTTCCTTGACCGAGGCCAATAACTTGATTTGATCGGGAGTAAGCGAGTCGGGCGTTGTGGTCGCCGACAAATCCGAGGCCATGGTGGCCGAAGTCTCGGCCGTTTGGCGGAAATGGCCGAAATCCTGTTGGATTTCTTTGATGCGGTCGGTATATTTTCCGTCGGTGTCCGTTTCGATCTGGGACAATCGGCTTTGGAACTGATCCATGGATTGGGAAAGTTGGGGCGAGGTTTCTTTCGCGTCGAACGGAGCGGCCGCTAAATGATACAGCGCTTCGTTGATGGCCAGCAGCGATTGGTTGGCACGGGACCCGGTGCGTATGGTGTTGCCGGCCTTGTTCACGGCGATGGTTTCGTTGGACAAGGACTTCAAGCCCAATACGCCGATCGAACCGATAATCAAAGAGATCAGTCCCAGGATGGCGATGATCATGCCGATCTTTAGATGAATGCGCATGTGGTGCAGCATTTTACCCTCACCTTATAGTCTGTGTCTCGATGAAGTATTAATAATATCAGGATCGAGATGGCTGGGAAAGACAATAAGGTGATAACATTATCAACTCATTAAGTCTGATTCTTTTGAATTAAAAATATAGCATGGCAATTGAATTGCTGAGGAATATCCTACGGCTGCTCGAACACATCCACCGCCACTTTGATGCGGTGGTTGCCGCCGCCTAGAACCACGCCTCTGATGGGGCTGACATCGTCGTAATCGCGGCCCCAGGCCACGGTGATGTGTTCCTCGCCACAGATGGCGTTGTTGGTGGGGTCGATGTCCAGCCAGCCCCAGCCCGGCACGAACACCGATGCCCAGGCGTGCGAGGCATCGGCGCCGATGAGTTTTTCCTTGCCCGGCGGGGGCAGGGTGCGGATATAGCCGCTGACATAGCGCGACGCCAAACCGATAGAGCGCAGACAGGCCACGGTCACATGGGCGAAATCCTGGCACACGCCGCGCCGATCTTCGAACACGGTGGCGACGCTAGTGCCCACCTTGGTGGCCGAGGTGTCGAAGGCGAAATCCTTATTGATGCGTTTGGTCAGTTCCAGCACCGCTTCGGTTAAAGGGCGTCCTGGCGTGAAGCTTTCTAGAGCGTATTCGGTGGCCTCTGGCAGAATCGGCACCAAGGGCGAGGCGTAAAGAAAATCCTGGGCTGCCAGGGTTTGGCCGCGGGTGGAGCGTTTCAGTTCAGCGCTGACCTTGTCCCAAGCGGTGCCATCCAGATGGGGCAACGAGGGTGTGGGGCTGGTTTCCACATGGAATTCCGCCTCCACCGACAAGGTGGAATGAGGGTCCTGAATGGTGAAGTAGACCGTGGGATTACCGAAATAGTCGGGTTTCTGCGGTCCCAGAACGGCCGGTTCCGGAGATATTCTGAGCTTGGGGTGGTCGAAATGTTGTCCGGACACGGTGCGCGGGCACAAATGGGCGGCGTGGTGAGATAGGCGCACCGGTTCGGAGTAACTGTATTCGGTCAAATGGCGGACGCGGAATTTCATGGCAAATAGTCGATTGGCTGAGTGGGCAAGCGCCATTGGGCATGGGTGAAATATTCGCGCGAAATGATTTCTGACACTTCCCACAAGCGTGAGCGCAGCGATTCCAGAAGACGCTCGGCGTCGTGAAAGCCTTCATCGTGAATGGGAGCGGCTAGGATATCCACATCCATGGTGCGTACGATGCCGCACAGCACGGTCATCAGTTTCTGTTCCGGTCGGAAGAACCCGTCGGCGTTTTGCGCCGCCAGAGAGTTCATGTGATCGAACAGCGCCGCCAATTGGAATCCCAGCGAACGCGGATTGCTTTCGTCACACAACAGCAAATCCAGTACGCCGGACAGACGCGGCGCGGCCAGATAGCGCGAGCGGTAGGTCATCACGCTGTCGGCGATGTCCAGCATCAATTCCATGGGGACCTGTTCCTCGGTGTCGCAATCGGTCAGGGCGCCGCCCACCGAATCGACGATAAAGATGGCCCGCTCGATGCGGCGGCCGGAATCCAGGAATTGCCACAACGGCCCCCGGGTCATGTTTTCCATGGACAGGCCGTTGGCGGCCTCAATGATCAAAATCAGCGAATTCAGCCATCCGATCACGTCTTCACGCAAGGGGCGGGCTTTGGGACGCGATGACTCGATTTGGTCGCGCATATGCTGGATCACCCGCCAGGTATCGATGCTAAGGCGGTCGCGCAGATTGGCAGCGACGCGGGTCAACCGTTCCACCTGCATGGCCAGACTTTCCTCTTGGCGGGTCAAATGGAATTCGATCAACGCCTTGGGCAGACGGCTGGGCGATTCTTCCATGGCGCCCTTGGGGACAGCCAAACCCAATCGGGTCAGCGTGCCCACATGGCGACGGGCGATTTTCATTTCGCCTTGATCCAACGCGTCTTCCAAGCCCAGCAGGGCGGCGCGCAGCAGACGGGTCTTGGCGTCGGCCCGCTCCAGATAGCGACCCAGCCAGAACATGTTGTCGGCCACGCGGCTGGGCAAATCCCGGTTGCCGCGCACCAATTTGACTTTGGCCTTGGTGGTGCGGGTATCGATCACCGTGGCGCTATTTTCGTTGCGGGCCAGCACCCACAAATCCTTGCTGCCGCCGCCGCCGCTTTGTAGACGCCCCACGGCCAGCAAGTTGGGGTGTTCGGCCACCCGGACCAAGCCTCCGGCCATTACGTGCCAGGTCTTGTCGGGCGCGGCCACGGCGAACACGCGTATCATCATGGGCTGGGCGGTCAAATCGCCGTTATTCCAAACTGGAACGGTGGAGAATTGTTCGGGCATCTGCGCCATCCATTCCCACGGCTTGGCGGCGATGGCTTGACGCACTCTGTCCATTTCCTTCGAGGACAAGGTGGAGGGCAGTACGGCGCGGGGCGATCCGCGGAATGCGGGGCGCAGGCTTAGGCCTTCCAGGTTGCTCAAGACATGCTCGCGGTCATGGGGATTGCCGCACCACCAGGTTTTAACCGTGGGCAACAACAATTCCTCGCCAATCAGTGCCTTGGCCGCTTCGGGCATCAAGGCGGTGAAGGCGCCGCCATCCAGCAGGCCCGCGCCCAGGGCGTTGATCACCGAAACGTTGCCGGCGCGGGCGGCTTGCACCAATCCCGCCACGCCCAAAACAGAATCGCCGCGCAGATCCAGCGGGTCGCACCATTCTCCGGTCATGTGACGGAAAATGACGTCCACCTGTTGCAGTCCCGTCAAGGTTTTGAGAAAGACGTGATTGTCCCTGACCGTCAGATCCTCGCCCTGAACCAGGGTAATCCCCAATTGGCGCGCCAGATAGGCATGCTCAAAATAGGTTTCGTTATAGGGTCCGGGCGTGAGCAGGGCGATGTGGGCGTCCTGCCCTGCCGGACTCATGCTTTTCATGCTGTCGATCAGTGCTCGGTAGGTGCCCGCGATGCGCTGCACCTGCAGGTGCTCGAAACC
>CAIYCT010000080.1 GCA_903924765.1 uncultured Rhodospirillaceae bacterium
CGTCCAACAGCAGACGAGCCCGTCTCTCCCATCCGTCCTGAGACGTTGGCGCATTTTTATCGGGTAAGGATTGATCCGTCCCGCTCAAAATCCTATTCCAAATCTCATATTGCCAACCGTAGGGAAGAATGTTCCGTCTAAAGAATTAGAAAATGTCATTATATCAATTCGATGACTTATGCCACATTTACAGTGTCGTGATAAGAATCAACGCAGAATCGTTGCGACGGGAATACAGTTCAAAAAACGGTACAGATCCATGCCTCGCTCATCCTATTTGACCATCGATTCCCTCGAGATGCACATCACCGAATGGGGCGACCCCAGCTCGCCGCCGGTCATCATGTGGCATGGCCTGTCGCGGACGGGCCGGGATTTTGACGTTATCGCCCATCATCTCAGCCGCCGTTTCTATGTGCTGTGTCCCGACACCATTGGTCGCGGCCTGTCCAGTTGGTCCACCGACCCCTTTAAAGATTATTTGGCGCCGACCTATATCGCGCACGCGATCCATATGCTGGACGCGTTTGGGTTCGAGGAATGCTCGTGGATCGGCACCTCCATGGGCGGCATTATCGGCATGGGACTGGCGTCAAGCCAGGTGGGCTATCGAATCAAGAAATTGGTCCTAAACGATATCGGCGCCGAGATCTCGGCTCCAGCCCTGGGCCGCATCCGAGAATACGTCACCCAATCGCCTGACTTCGCCACGCTCAGCGAATTCGAGCAATATGTACGCAAAGTGCATGCCCCGTTCGGCAACCATTCGGATGATCAATGGCGGCATATGGCGGAAACCTCGTTCCGGCGCATGTCCAACGGACGCATTACCAATCACTTCGACCCCCAGGTCATGGAGGTGTTTGCCAGCTCCTTCGCCACCAACAACCCCATGCTGTGGGACTTATACGACAAAATCACCTGTCCAACTTTGTTGCTGCGAGGCGAGCACTCGGACTTATTGCCGTTGGAAGTGGCCCAAGCCATGACAGATCGGGGACCCCAGGCCAGAATGATCAACGTCCCCGGCTGTGGACATGCCCCAGGTCTGAACACCGCCGAACAAATCCTGATTGTCGAGGACTTCCTGCTCTACAACGCGCCCGCTTCTTGATAAATTTGTTCGCGCGCCAGCTCGTGAAATTCGGCCAATTTGAATTTCAACTCGGCCACAGAGACCGAGTGGCCCATGGCGATAAGGTCATTGGCGACTTTGCCCAAGACCGAATGCGTATCGATTTCGGTGTCGATCACGCCGAGCGCAAAGGCCTTGGCGCTGTCATCGGCCAAACCGGCCCGTTCTGCGGCCCACAGACCAAATAGCTTGTCGCGGCGGACCAGGATCTTGAATTCCAAATCCTGCTCTTTGCTATACAAAGTTTCAAACGCTTTTTCTCTTTCGTCAAAAACCCCCATATGAAATTCTTCCTTTTGTCATCTCGTCGTAAAATCATATAAAAAGCCATCCTGACAACCAAGGACATTTTCCCCAATGTGTACCGTTCTTCTCCTTTTTCGCCCAAGCGCCGATTGGCCCATACTGATCGCCGGGAATCGGGATGAATTGTCCAGCCGTCCGTGCAAACCTCCCGGACGCCATTGGCCGGATCGCGCCGACGTGGTGGCGGGCCTGGATGAACTGGGCGGCGGGTCGTGGATGGGGATCAACGATACCGGCGTAATCGCCATCATTCTCAATCGCACCGGCACACTTGGCCCGCAAGAGGGAAAACGGACCCGAGGAGAACTGACCTTGGAAGCCCTGGACCACACCGACGCCCGCTCGGCGGTGGATGCATTCAAGGATTTGGACGGCACAGCCTATCGTCCCTTCAACATGTTGATCGCCGACAATACCGAAGCTTATTGGGTCAAGGCCCTGGGCGAACCGAAAGTCCAGATTTTTCCCATCAGCCCCGGCTATCACATGCTGACCGCCTACGACCTGGACGATAGCACCAGCTCGCGCATTCAATTTAATCTGCCTTTGTTCAAAACGGCCGCCATCCCGGATCCGGTCACCGGAAACTGGCAGGACTGGACCGACATCATGACCTGCGGAAAAGGCATGAGCTTTCTGTTGCCGAACGGATTCGGCACCGTCTCCAGTTCGTTAATGGCGCTGCCGTCAAAAGAAAAGCCAGACTTAAAACCCATTTGGCTTTATACCCACACGCCACCCGGTGACTCTCCGTTCACGCCGGTTTTGTAATAAAGCGACAAGTTTGCTATAGTGGCGAACACTTCATTGGAATTCCCAGGACCAGACGTAGGCAGATTTACGAGGGCAAAGGCAAGGTCCTATTTGAAGGACCCGAGCCGGGCACCCTGGTTCAGTACTTCAAAGACGATGCCTCGGCTTTCAGCAATTCAAAGCGCGGCACCATCACCGGCAAAGGCGTGCTCAACAACCGCATCAGCGAGTATTTGATGCTGCGTTTGGGCGAGATTGGCGTCCCCACTCACTTCGTCCGCCGTTTGAACATGCGCGAGCAATTGGTGCGTGAAGTCGAGATCATCCCGCTGGAAGTGGTGGTGCGCAATGTGGCCGCCGGTTCGCTGGCGCAACGCTTCGGTCTAACCGAGGGCACGCCCCTGCCCCGCTCGGTGGTGGAATATTACTTCAAGTCGCACAGCCTGGAAGACCCCATGGTCAGCGAAGAGCACATCACCGCCTTCGGCTGGGCCACGCCTATGGATTTGGACGAGATCATGTCCATGGCGCTGCGCATCAACGATTTCCTGTCGGGCCTTTTTATCGGCATCGGTTTGAAACTTGTGGATTTCCGTTTGGAGTTTGGTCGTTTATATAACGGTGATGAATTCCAAATCGTCCTGGCCGACGAAATCAGTCCGGACAATTGCCGCTTGTGGGACGTTAAAACCGGCGAACGGTTGGACAAAGACCGCTTTCGCCGCGATCTGGGCAATGTGGAAGAGGCCTATCAGGAAGTGGCGCGTCGCCTTGGGATCTTGCCCGAAGGCGGTCCGCGCGATTTCCAAGGCCCCGCGATTATGCAGTAAAGGAGAAAACCGTTGAAAGCCAAGGTTCACATCACATTGAAAAACGGCGTCCTTGATCCTCAAGGCAAGGCCATTCAACATTCGCTGGTGTCCTTGGGCTTTAGCGGCGTCGAGGATGTCCGCCAGGGCAAGGTCATCGAATTGGATTTGAAGGATCAGGACAAGGCCCAAGCCCGCGCCGATCTCGAAAAAATGTGCAAAACCCTGCTGGCCAACACGGTGATCGAAAACTATTCCATCGAATTGGAATAAGGTCGAAAACTGGGATTTGAGTGCCTCGGTGGCGTAATGACGGCAGTGTATTTACGTATACACAGGAGTTTCCGTGCCGCTTAATATCGGCAACGAAGACGTCAACCGGTTGGCCGGATTGATGAATGCAGAGTTTTTCAAACAAAAAAGAGCAGGAGGAATGCCCGTCCTGCTCTTTCAATTTAAAGATACGATTAGCCTGCGCGAACAGTCGCCAAGAACCGCGACACTTCATTTTGCAAGGTTACGGCTTCTTGAGAAAGCTGATGTGCCGACGCCAAAACCTGTTGTGCAGCAGCCCCAGTTTCGGATGCAACCTGAGTAACGGTTCCAATGGTTGACGAAACATTTTGCGTTCCTTGCGCCGCCTGTTGAATATTCCTCGCAATTTCCCCTGTTGCCGCAGATTGTTCTTCGACCGCCGACGCGATACCGGATGCAATCTGATTAATCTCGTCAATCCGTTCAACAATACCAGCGATTGCCTTTACGGCTTCACCCGCAGCACTCTGAACCGAGCTTATTTGCTGGCTAATTTCATCCGTGGCACGGGCCGTCTGATTTGCCAGACTCTTGACTTCGTTCGCAACCACGGCAAATCCCTTACCCGCATCGCCAGCTCGGGCAGCCTCAATGGTTGCATTCAAAGCCAGTAGATTGGTTTGCGAGGCGATGTCATTGATCAGATTGACCACTTCACCGATCCGCACCGAACTTTCTGCCAACCCCTTCATGGTTTCATCTGTTGTCTGCGCATCCGATGCCGCAGCCTGGGCAACTTGTGCGGACCGATCCACCTGAATGCCAATTTCATGAATTGACGCGCTCAGCTCTTCAGCCGCCGTTGCGACGGTCTGAACATTTGAAGTGGCCTGAGTAGAAGCGGCAGCAACCGCAGTCGCTTGGTGGGACGTTTGATCGGCCATGGCGCTCATCGAAGTTGCTACAGTTTGGGCTTCGTTTGCAGAGGATGACACCGTATCCACAACCCCCTTAACCGACGCTTCAAAATCTGAGGCCAATTTGTGCATAGCCGCACGACGTTCGTCCCTTGTCCGAACTTCAGCTTGCTTTGCATCTTCTTCCAATTGGCGGGTTCTGATCATATTTTCTTTAAAAACCTGAACCGATCCAGCCATGGCCCCGACTTCGTCGCCTCGTCCCTGAGCGGGGACAGTCACGGTCGCATCGCCACCAGCCAAAGCCTTCATTGCACCGGTCATTTCTGTGATTGGATTAGAAATCATTTTCACCAAAGCCATCAACATCAGGCCAGAAAGAACCAAAGCGGATACACCCCCAAGCACGATTGTGGTGCGAGAGGAAGAAAGAGATTGAGCCGAACCTTCAGCCCGTGTCGTTAGCAACCCGCGTTCGGCGCCATCTAACTCGGTCAGAAGTTTTCGGATGCCATCCATGGACTTTTTGCCCGCGCCAGAAGCTTCAAGTGCACGGGCTTGCTCACGGGTATCTTCTTTATCCA
>CAIYCT010000081.1 GCA_903924765.1 uncultured Rhodospirillaceae bacterium
CATGGCGGCCATGATGCCCGCTGGCGGTTCAACGCGGCGGGGCGAGCAGCTTGGCGCCATCAAGGCCATCCACCACCAAACCCTGACCGACCCGGCCATTCCCGATCTGATCGACCAAGCCGGAACCGAGGATTTATCCGACTGGCAGCAGGCCAATCTGCGCGAGATGAAGCGGGCGTGGATACACGAGGCCAGCCTGCCCGCCGATCTGGTGGATGCCATGGTCAAAACCACCACAGCCACCGAGATGGTGTGGCGCGAGGCCCGCGAGAAATCAAACTTCGCCCTGGTCCTGCCCCATTTGCAATCGCTGCTGTCGCTGGTGCGCGAGCAAGCCCAGATCAAATCCGAAGTGCTGGGCGTGGGGCTATACGATGCCCTGCTGGATCAATACGAACCGGACGGAAGGTCCGAGGATATCGACATCGTCTTCGCCGATCTGGAAGCTTTCCTGCCCGGCTTCCTGGCCCAAACGTTGGAGGCCCAGGCCAAACGGCCCAAGCCAGCTCTGCCCGCAGGCCCCTTCCCCGTCGAAACGCAAAAAACCATCGCCGCCCAATTCATGCGGGCCTTGGGCTTCGATTTCGAGCATGGCCGCCTGGACACCTCGCACCACCCGTTTTGCGGCGGCTATCCCGCCGACATCCGCATCACCACCCGCTATGACCAGGCCGATTTCACTTCGGCCATGATGGGCGTGCTGCACGAAACCGGGCACGCGCTTTATGAATTCGGCTTACCCAATGGTCCCTGGCAGGGTCAACCGGTGGCCGGAGCCCGCGGCATGGCAATCCATGAAAGCCAATCGCTGTTGATGGAAATGCAAGCCTGCCGGTCGCGCGCCTTCATGGGTTGGGCCACCCCAGTACTGCAACAAGCGTTCGGCGGTGAGGACTGGGACGCCGACACCTTGTACCGTCAGGGCATCTGGGTCGAGCCCGGTTTCATCCGCGTCGATGCCGACGAGGTCACCTATCCCGCCCATGTGATCATCCGCTATCGTTTGGAAAAAGCCCTGATCGAAGGGCGCATGGATGTGACCGATCTGCCCCAGGCCTGGAACCAATCCTATGAAAAACTGCTGGGCATCACCCCGCCCAACGACCGGCTGGGTTGCCTGCAAGACATTCATTGGTATGGCGGTTCATGGGGCTATTTCCCCACCTACACCTTGGGCGCCCTGTGCGCCGCCCAATTATTCCAGGCGGCGCAAAAAGCCGACCCCTCCATCCTGCCCGCCATCGGCCAAGGCGACTTCAAGCCGCTGCTGTCATGGCTGCGCGCCAACGTGCATAGCAAGGGATCGTTGCTGTCCACCCGCGATCTGCTGATCGAAGCCACCGGCAAACCGCTCGACCCCACGGTGTTCACCGCGCATTTGACGGAACGCTATGTGGACAATGCATAGCATCCCCTTGTCCTAGATCATGGATCGACACTCCGTTTTGGATTACATTCGAATAATCTAATGTAAAATGGATGGGGTCCTTTATGAGCAACGAGAACGAAAGCGCGTCCGGCATTCAAGTGGCGCGGGGTGACGTTCCCTATTACGTCGAACACGGACTGACCCACCCCCGCGCCGTGTTCGGCCTGTTCCGCAAGATCAAGACCGCGCTGATGGTGATCTTGCTGGCCTTCTTCCATCTAGCCCCGTTCATCCGCTGGGACCGCGGCCCCGGTGCGCCCGACCAAGCTATCCTGATCGACATGACCGGACGCCGCGCCTACGCCTTCTTCATCGAGATTTGGCCGCAAGAAGTCTATTACCTGACCGGCATGCTGCTGTTGGCGGGCCTGGTGCTGTTCACCATGAGCGCCATGGCCGGACGGTTGTGGTGCGGTTTCCTGTGCTGGCAAACCGTCTACACCGATTTGTTCGTCATGATCCAACGGCTGGTGGTGGGTGACCGCTCCAAAATGCTGGAATTCGGCCGCAAGAAATGGAGTGTCGAGAAGTTTGCCAGACTGGCTCTGCTGAACGCTCTGTGGCTGATTGTCGGCCTGTCCACCGGCATCGCCTTCGTGCTGTATTTCGGCGACGCCTTCCAAACCCTGAGCGAGATCTTCACTCTTCAGGCCGCGTCCTCCACCTATGTCTTCATCGGCATCGTCGGCGGCTTCTGTTTCCTGTTGGGGGCCTATGCCCGCGAGCATGTGTGCGTCTATGTCTGCCCTTACTCTCGCTTCCAGACCGCCATGTTGGACGAGCATTCGCTGGTGGTCACCTATGAAGCGTGGCGCGGCGAACCGCGCGGCCCCCACCACAAGGGCGAGCCGTTCGAGGGCCGCGGCCATTGCATCGATTGCAAGGCCTGCGTCCTAAGCTGCCCCACCGGCATCGACATTCGCTTCGGCAACCAATTGGCCTGCATCGGCTGCGGCCTGTGCATCGACGCCTGCAACGACATGATGGATCGTGTCGGCCTGCCGCACGGCTTGATCTCGTATGAATCCGATTTCAACATCCGGGCCAAAGAACAAGGCCTCGCGGCCCCCAAACGCATCATTCGCCCCCGCACCGTCACTTACCTGACCTTAATCGCCGTGGTCGGGTTGGGTCTGCTATTCACCTTCGTCACCCGCGCCCGCACCGCCGTGGACGTGCTGCACGAACGCGCCCCGCTCTACGTCCAAACCAAGGACGGTGGCATCCGCAACGGCTATACCTTGAAGGTGCTGAACATGGAGCGCAAAACCCACGTCTATCGCCTTAGCACCGAAGGCGTCCCCGGCGCCACCCTCACCGTCATCAGCGGCGAAACCAACGCCGCCACCGTCCCCCTGGACGCCGACCCCGACAGCGTCGCCACCTTCCGCCTCTACGTCACCTCGCCACCGGGCGACACGTTCAAGGCCCACACCGACCTAACCTTCGTCCTGACCTCCGATGACGGCACAGTGATCCACAAAGAGTCCCTGTTCGCCGGGCCGTAAGCGGACGCATAAAGGGAAAGGGAGGACTTAGTCCTCCCTTAAACCCACCTGTTCCTTTTTTTCGTCATCCCCGACTTGATCGGGGATCCAGTCTGCCCGTGCTTCCGCGCGGCGCATGAGTCGCTAAACCGCCACCTTGCGTGGTCGCCCGCCCCGCCGTCCATTCTCCCGCGACGCCGCCGCTTTCGCCTCGTTGGTCACCGAACCACCCCGCTTGCCGAACTGCGCTGCTGCCCACTTTTCCGAACCCAAAAAACCTTGCGCCGCATGGGGCGGAAAGGCGATGTCGATGCCGGTGTTCAGGCTGATTACCACCCGGCTGATCCGCCGATCATAGCGCACCGCGACAGCAATAGGGTCTTGACGCTGGGCCGCCCGCTGATTGGCCTTGTCGAACTCTTCGGCGCTAACCATGAATCTTGCTGGATGCGAGTCACGTTCTGCAACAAGAACCCAAAGCTCTCCCTCAGTTCCACTGGCCCATCGGGACACCCGAGAAAGAACGACGCTTCGCACCCATTTCCAATGATATGAACATGGGCGGGTCGATAATCGTTGGGATAAACCACAACCCGCAAACCGTATTTATTCAAAATATAGGTAAAGGAAATGCCTCTAACGTTGAAGTTCATTTTGCATTTAAGCCGGATTTTTATCAAATTTGGCCCGCATTTAAATGGGAAAACAGCATCAATCCTGATGGATATTTCTGCATAAAGGTAGATAACTTAGGGCCGCGTGAACATTTTACAATAGAAATCATTAACAGCACGACACCTCCGATGGTATTGAGAACCAGAACACCAAACGGAGAAAGCAAACAGGTTCATATGGGGGCGCGGCAAATTTTTCCTAAATGGGTGAGTGTATCTCTATTTATTCTATTATTATTTTAGATATTTGCATTGCCACAGGTGTTAATATGGATATACAGATATCTATCCGGCTGATATTGATGCCTGAACCTTGTTAGCACAGCCTGCGTATTATAAATTTCTTAGCTGGTTATAGCCCTGCTTATCGTAAGCACACCCAACCCCCACGAAAATCCTTGTCCCGTGCGAAAGTCCCGCTAATCTAGGCGACTCTAATTTTTCCGGGGTTTGGGTTGAGATACGTAAGCACGCGGGGCCAAGCGCCCGTTTTGGATTTTGATCAGGTTCTGCTGGCTGGATTGGCCCGCGACGGCGGGTTGTATGTGCCGGAAAGCTGGCCGCAATTTTCCGCCGCCGACATTCGTAGCCTTCGGGGTTTAAGCTACGCCGACTTCGCCGCCAAGGTGATGGAGCCGTTTGTGGCTGGCTGCCTGACGCCTGACGAGATCAAAGCTTTGTGCCGCGACGCCTATGCTGGTTTCACCCATCCGGCGGTTGCGCCGTTGAAGCAAGTGGAGTCCAATCTGTGGGTGATGGAGCTGTTCCACGGCCCCACCTTGGCTTTCAAAGATTACGCCCTGCAATTGGTTGGGCGGCTGTTCGACCATGTGCTGACCAAGCACGGCAAGTCGGTGACCATCGTCGGCGCCACCTCGGGCGATACCGGCTCGGCGGCCATCGAATCCTGCCGCGACCGCAAGGCGGTGAAGATCGTCATCCTCCACCCCAAGGGCCGAGTGTCCGAGGTGCAGCGGCGACAGATGACCACGGTGCTGTCGTCCAACGTCCGCAATCTGGCGGTGGATGGCACCTTCGACGATTGCCAAGACATCGTCAAAGCCCTGTTCAACGATCACCAATTCCGCGACAGCCACAATCTGTCAGCGGTCAATTCCATCAACTGGGCCCGCATCATGGCCCAGATCGCCTACTATTTCTGGGCTGCTGTGGCCTTGGGCGCGCCCGATCGGCCCGTCGCCTTCGCCGTTCCCACCGGCAATTTCGGCAATGTGTTCGCGGGCTATGCGGCCATGCGCATGGGCCTGCCGGTGGCGCGGCTCATCGTCGGCTCAAACCGCAACGACATCCTGACCCGCTTCTTCGAGACCGGATCGATGACCGCGCAAGGGGTGGTGCCCACCTTGTCGCCCAGCATGGACATCCAGGTCTCGAGCAATTTCGAGCGGCTGCTGTTCGAGTTCCTGGGCCGCGACGGCGTGGCTACCGCCGATTTGCTGGCTCAATTCGGCAAAACCGGCGCAATGACCATTCCGCCCGCCACATGGACCGCCATCACCGCCTTGTTCCAAGGCTATCGTTTTGACGACGCGGCCACCCAAGGGCTGATGAAGGCGCTGCACAGCCAATCCGGCGAGATCCTCGACCCTCATTCGGCCATCGGCTACGGCGCGGCCCTTGCGGCTAAAATCCCCGCCGATATTCCCATCGTGGCGCTGGCCACCGCGCATCCAGCTAAGTTCCCCGACGCGATCAATGCCGCCACTGGCATTCATCCCGCTTTGCCGCCTCACCTGGCCGATTTGTTCGACCGGCCCGAGCGCATGGATGCAATTGCCGCCAACCCATCCCACATCAAAGAGTATGTGACGAATTTTACTAAAGGACAGGCTGGATGAGTTCGATACAACAGACGGTGTTGCCGTCGGGACTGAAGGTGTTGACCGACACCATGGATACGGTGGAGACGGTCTCCATCGGCGTCTGGGTCGATGCGGGCACCCGGCACGAGCCCGCCGCCGTCAACGGCATCTCGCACATGCTGGAACATATGGCGTTCAAAGGCACCGAGCGCCGCACCGCCCAGGACATCGCCGAGGAAATGGACAATGTGGGCGGTCACCTCAACGCCTACACCGCCCGCGACCACACTGCCTATTACGCCAAGATTTTGAAGGACGACGCGCCGCTGGCCATGGACATCATCGGCGACATTTTGCAGAACTCGTCCATGGACCCGATCGAACTGGAACGCGAACAAGGGGTGGTCATTCAGGAAATCGGCCAAAGCCTGGATACCCCCGACGACGTGGTGTTCGACTTTTTCCAAGCCACCGCTTTTCCCAACCAGCCGTTGGGCCGTCCGGTGCTGGGCACCGAAGCACTGGTGCGCGCGCTCAATCGCGACAACATCCTGACCTATATGCGCGGTCAGTACAGCGCCTCGTCCATGATCCTGGCGGCGGCGGGCAAGATTGAGCACGCTCAGGTGGTTGATTTGGCCACTCAAGCCTTTGGCGATTTGGCCGGATTCAACCGTCCACAGCCCGAAGCCGCCCGTTATCTTGGCGGCGATTTCCGCGAAGAGCGCGACATCGAGCAGGTCAACTTCCTGCTGGGCTTCGACGGCGTGTCGTATGAAGACCCGGATTATTACGCCAGCCAAGTGCTGTCCACCGTGCTGGGCGGAGGCATGTCGTCGCGGCTGTTCCAGGAAATCCGGGAAAAGCGTGGGCTGGTCTACAGCATCTATTCCTTTGCCTCGTCCTTTGCCGATGGCGGCCTGTTCGGCATCTTCGCCGGGTGCGGCGAGGATGACGTGGTCGAACTGGTCCCAGTGATGTGCGACCAAGTGGTGCAGATGACCCAAGCGGTGTCGGAACAGGAATTGAAGCGGGCCAAGGCGCAATTGAAGGCCTCCATCCTGATGGGACTGGAAAGCACCTCGTCGCGTTGCGAAATCCTGGCCCGACAGATCGCCATCCATGGCCGTCCCATTCCGGTGGATGAGATGGTCGCCAAGGTGGAAGCCATTTCCCAGGCCGACGTGGTCAACACCGCCAAGCGGCTGTTCGCCTCCGTTCCCACCGTCACCGCCTTGGGACCGGTGGGCAAGATCGCCGACTATGCCAGCATCCGGGACCGCCTGAAACTATGACCACTGAAAGATTCATCGCCTATCAGGGAGAGCCGGGGGCCTATTCCCATGTGGCCTGCCTGACCGCCCGACCCGCTTTAACCCCGCTGGCCTGCGCCACCTTCGAAGACACCTTCGCCGCCGTACGCGAGGGCAAGGCGGCGGAAGCCATGATCCCCATCGACAATTCGCTGGCCGGTCGAGTGGCCGACGTCCATCACCTGCTGCCCAAGGCGGGGCTGCACATCATCGGCGAGCATTTCGAGCGCATCAACCACCATCTGCTGGCCCCCAACGGCGCGACGCTGGAAAGTTTGCGCACAGTAGAGAGCCATGTTCATGCTTTGGGTCAATGCCGCGAGGTCATCCGTAAGCTGGGCCTGACCGTCATCATCGGCACCGACACCGCAGGCGCGGCGGCCAAGATCGCCAAAACCGGCGACACAACCACCGCCGCCATCGCGTCCGGTCTGGCGGGCCGAACCTACGGCCTGACCACCTTGCAAGAAAATGTCGAGGATGAAGACCACAATACCACCCGCTTCGTCATCGTTTCGCAAAGCGTGGTCCAAGCTGAACCGGGTTCAAACTGCGTGACCAGTTTTATATTCCGGGTTCGCAACGTTCCCGCCGCCTTGTTCAAGGCCCTGGGCGGATTCGCCACCAACGGCGTCAACATCACCAAGCTGGAAAGCTATATGGTGGGGGGCGAGTTCATCGCTGCCGAATTCTACATGGATGTGGACGGCCACCCCGAGGACCGCAATTTACGCCTTGCGTTCGAGGAGCTGGAGTTCTTCAGCCACGAAATCAGAATTCTGGGGGTTTATCCCGCCCATCCGTTTAGGGCGCATAAGCCTTAAAGACTTTTATCGGAGCCGCCATTGAGGCGGCGGCCAAGCACCCGGAGGGTGCGCCCGGCGAGGGGGGGGCAGCATAGAAAACTAGATCATTTATGATCTAGGGCGCATAAGCCTTCATAATCAGATCGACTGCTGTCTCGACGGTTTCGTCGAACGTCATGCGTTCGGTCCCCTCGGGCAGGCCCAGCAAACGGCAGAAGAAGATTTCCCCCTTCAACAGGTGGGCAAAAGACAATGCCGCAGCGATGGGATTGGGGATAATAAGCAGTTCTTTACGCCCCAATTCCTCGAACAGATCAAACAGTTTCGAACATGATTTCCCAGGCCCCGCGTCCCAGAAAGCGTTGGCCAGGTCCGGTTGACGCGCCGACTCGGCCACCACCACCCGATGGATCGCTAGGGTGTCGGGCTGAATAAAAAAGCTGAGCAACAACCGTCCCACCTTGGACAACGAGGCGCGGGCGTCGGTTCCGACCTCGGGCCAATGGGCTTCGTTGGTCAGATCCATCTCGCAGCGGTGAATGATCACTGCCGCGAACAAATCGGCCTTGCTGCTGAAATGGGCGTAGATGGTCGCTTTCGAGACGCAGGCAGCGGTCGCCACGCTGTCCATGCTGGTGGCGGCGTATCCGTGCTCCATGAAGCACTTGACCGCTCCATCCAGAATGGCGGCGCGTTTGGGACTGTTGGGGGCGTGTGGCGTGGTGCAAGTCATCCGACTAAACTAAACCACTCAGTTCAGTCTTGGAAAGAGTTTTTGTACCATTTTCTATCCGGTCTTTTACGGGTACAACGAAGCATGACCCAATCGCCCAGGATTATTGACCTTGCCAGCGAAGCCGACACCCAAAAATTTGGGGCGTGGTTGGCCCGTCGCGCCCGTCTTGGCGACGTCATCACCCTTTACGGCGATTTGGGCGCCGGGAAAAGCACTCTGGCCCGGTCCTTCATCCGCACCCTGACCCAAGCGGAAGAAGAGGTTCCCAGCCCCACCTTTACCCTGGTGCAGACCTACGACACCCAAGCGGGACCAGTCTGGCATTTTGATCTGTATCGCCTCGACCATCCGGAAGATGCGTATGAACTGGGACTTGAGGATGCAATCCTGGACATCTGTCTGATTGAATGGCCCCAGCGATTGGGTACTCTGCTGCCAAAAAAACGCCTTGATGTGATGATGGAAATATCCCCCAATCCCCAAGGGAGGCAGGTTACCCTGATCCCAACCGGCCAAAACGGGGATCACTGGACCACTGATTTGGAGCATTTGCCATGAGTGACCGCGCCACCCTGATCGGGGAATTTCTGGACCGGGCCGGTTGGGCCCAAGCCCAGCGCGGCACTTTGGCCGGGGACGCCTCGTTCCGCCGGTATGACCGCATCGTCAAGGGCACCCGTGTCGCCGTTCTGATGGACGCTCCGCCGCCGCAAGAAGATGTGCGCCCCTTCATCCGCATCGCCGAACATCTGACCGAGATGGGATATTCCGCGCCGCGTATCCTGGCCCGCGATGTGGAGAACGGGTTCCTGCTTCTGGAAGATTTGGGCGATTCCACCTACACCCAATTGTTGGCGCAAGGTCACGACGAGGAGTCGCTGTATGGATTGTCCATTGATGTGCTGGCCGATCTGCATGCCCGCGACACAGCTTTGCCAGAAGGATTGCCCCCCTATGACGAAGCCAAATTGCTGGCCGAGGCGGCGTTGCTGGCCGACTGGTATTGGCCCGCCATCTTTGGACGCGAATTGGACCCGGCATCCCGCGTCGCCTATCTGGATATCTGGCGCGGTCTGATGCCCTTGGCCCGCGCGCTGCCCGACACCCTGGTCTTGCGCGATTTCCATGTGGATAATTTGATGCTGCTGCCCCGCGACGGATTGGCTGCTTGCGGCTTGCTGGATTTTCAAGATGCAGTTGCTGGCCCCCCCGCCTACGACCCCATGTCGTTGCTGGAAGACGCCCGCCGCGATATCGACCCGTCCTTGGTCGCCCGCATGAAGGATCGTTATGTCAGCCGCTTCCCTCATCTGAACCGCGACGCCTTTACCCTGTCTTGGACCGTGCTGGCCGCCCAGCGCCACGCCAAGGTCATCGGCATTTTCACCCGTCTGGCCAAGCGCGACGGCAAACCCCTGTATTTAAGCCATATCCCTCGGGTGTGGCGCTTGCTGGAAGCAGCTTGCGCCAATCCTGCTTTGGCCGCCTTGCGCCAATGGCTGGACGAGCACATCCCGCCTGCAAGCCGAAAAGTCCCGGAATGATCCACCCCTCTCACGCCCCAATTACCCACGCCCCCCCTACCCACGCCATGGCGTTGGCTGCCGGTTTGGGCACACGCATGAGGCCACTGACCTTGTCAGTCCCCAAGCCAATGATCAAAGTGGCGGGGAAGACCATGCTGGACCGGGCGCTGGATCATTTGCGCTATCAAGGCGTGGATCGCATCGTGGTCAACACCCACTGGCTGCCCCAGGTGATCAACGGCCATTTGGCCGACCATCCCGATATCGTCCTCAGCCCTGAACCGGACGTGCTAGAAACCGGCGGCGGCGTCGCCAACGCCTTGCCGCATTTGGGAACGGCGCCGTTCTTCGTGGTCAATTGCGACATCATCTGGACCGATGGACCGGGCAAACCCGCCTTGCAGCGCTTGGCCGAGACCTGGGACGACACAACCATGGACGCCCTGTTGTTGCTGCATCCGGTCGCCACCGCCATCGGCTATGATGGCAGCGGCGACTTTCATGCGGAACCGGGCCACCCGTTGCGCCGCAGGGATAAGGCGCGGGATGAAAGCGCACCCTATCTGTTCACCGGGGTTCAGATTCTGCATCCTCGTCTATTCGAGCGTGCCCCAAAGGGCAAGTTCTCGCTCAACCTTCTATACGACCAAGCGCTTGACGCCGGTCGGTTAGGTTGGTTGATCCATGACGGCGCTTGGTATCATGTGGGCACCCCCGAGGCCTTGCCCCAAGTCGAGGCTTTGTTGTGCGCCCGGTAGCGCCGAAACTTTACACCATCCCGCCCACTCTGGGGTTCGCCGACACCCTGGCCTCGACCCTGCTGAGCGAAACCGGCGGCGATCCCATCGCCCTGGCGCAGTATTTGATCCTGGTCCCCAATCGCCGGGCCTCGCGGGCCTTGCGAGAAGCCTTCCTGCGCCAATCGGGCGACAAACCGATTTTGTTGCCGCGCATGCGCACCATCGACGAATCCGACGAGGACGAACTGGCCTTCGGCGGTTTGGAGATCCCTCCCGCCATGCCGCCTTTGAATCGGGTGATGATGCTGGCGCGCCTTGTAATGGCCAAGGATAAGGGGGCAATGCCACCCGACCAAGCGATCCGACTAGCGGCGGAATTGGCTCGGCTGCTGGACTCTGTGCAGATCGAGCGCATCGACCTTGACCGGCTCAAATCCTTGGCGCCGGATAATTTGGCCGAACATTGGCAGGAAACCCTAACCTTCCTGTCCATCGTGTTCGAACATTGGCCGCAGATATTGACCGCCCAAGGCCGCATCGACCCGCAAGAGCGAATCAATCGCCTGTTGGAAGCGCAAGCCAAAAGCTGGAGCGCCGAACCGCCGCTCACCCCGATCATCGCCGCCGGTTCCACCGGCACCCGCCCCGCCACCGCCCAGTTGCTGAAAGTGGTCATGGAGCTGCCCCAAGGCCGAATCGTACTGCCCGGCTTGGATTTGAACTTAGACGAGGAGTCCTGGGCGCAATTGGACGAGGTCCATCCTCAATACGGCATGAAGCGTCTGCTGGATCGGTTGGGAACGCCCCGCGCCCAAGTCATGCCGCTGGCACAGGATCTTTCGCCGCGCGCAGCTTTCCTGACCGAGATCATGCGTCCCGCCGCCGCCACCCATCATTGGCGCACCATGACCCCCTTGCCGCCCGCCGCCATCGACGGCATCACCCGCTTGGACGTGCCGACCCCGCGCGACGAAGCGGGCATCATCGCACTGATTCTGCGCGAGACGTTGGAGACACCCGGACGCACCGCTGCTTTGGTCACCCCTGACCGAGGACTGGCAGCCCGCGTACGCGGCGACTTGCTGCGCTGGGATATCCGCATCGACGATTCCGCTGGTCAGCCCGCCGCGCTGACCACACCCGGATCGTTCTTAACCCTGCTGGCTCGTGCCGCCCGCGACCAACTGGCCCCCCATGCCCTGTTGGCGTTGTTGAAGCATCCGCTGGCGGCGGCGGATATGGATCAGTCCGTCTACAACCGCGCCATTCAGCTTTTGGAACGAAAGGTTCTGCGCGGCCCTCGTCCAAAGTCGGGTCTGGCGGGATTGCGTGACAGAACTCCGCCCGACAATGGCAAGATTTCCGCCTTGCTGGATCAGCTTGCCTATTGCCTGGACCCGTTTCTGGCATTGTTCGAGTATTCTAAAGTGCCGCTAGCCCAGATCGCCACCTGCCATTTGGAATGCGCCGAACGGCTGGCCTCGGTCCCCGACATGCCCGGCCCCCTGCGTCTGTGGGCCGACGAGGCAGGGGAATCGTTGGCGCAGTTCGCCGCCGAACTGACCCAAGCCGCTCCTGATTTGGGCGAAATCGACCCCAGCCATTACCCGTCCTTGTTCGAGGAACTCATGGCCGGTTTGGTGGTGCGGCCCAAATGGGGAAGCCATCCGCGCCTGTTCCTGTGGGGGCCATTGGAAGCGCGCTTGCAACGAGCTGATGTGATGATCCTGGCGGGGCTGAACGAGGGCGTGTGGCCGCCCGACCCGCCCGCCGATCCATGGATGAGCCGCCCCATGCGCAAACAGTTGGGATTGCCACTGGACGAGCGGCGCATCGGCCTGTCCGCCCACGATTTTTGCCAAGGGTTGGCCGCTCCCACAGTCTATTTGACTCGCTCGATCCGGGTCGAGGGCACGCCCACCACCCCGGCCCGTTGGCTGTTGCGCATGGACACGGTGCTGACCGCATCCGGCTTGTCCCTGACCGACGCGTCCAATCAATGGCGTCACTGGTTCAAAATGCTGGATGCCCCGACCCGCTCCATCCCTGTTCCCCGCCCCGCGCCCAAGCCGCCTCTGGAAGCTCGGCCGCGCACGCTGTTCGTCACCGCCATCGAAGCCTGGATGCGCGATCCTTACGGATTCTACGCCAAGCATATCCTGCGCCTGCGCGCGCTGGACCCCATTGATGCCGACCGGGACGCCGCCGATTACGGAACCTTGGTCCATGGCGTGCTGGAACAGTTCCTGCGCGATCATCCCGGCCCTTTGCCCGCCAACGCCCTGGACTTGTTTCTTGAACAGGGCAAACAAGCCTTTGCCGCCCTGCTGGAGCGTCCCGACGAATGGGCCTTCTGGTGGCCTAGATTCGAAAGCATCGCCCGGTGGGTCATCGCCCAGGAATCAGCCCGACGCCCATTGATCCGTCAAAGTCTGTGCGAGATCGAGGGACAATGGACCTTGGCTGGTCCCGCCGGACCGTTCACCTTAAAAGCCCGCGCCGACCGCGTGGACATCCTGCGCGACGGCACGTTGGCGATCATTGATTACAAGACCGGCAAGCCGCCGTCACAAACCGAAATCGCAGCTGGTTACGCCCCGCAAATGCCGCTGGAAGCAGCCATCGCCCTGAATGGCGGCTTTCCCGATGTCCCCGCAGCCCCCGTATCCCAAGCGTTATTCTGGCAATTAAAGGGGGGTGAAGAGGGCGGCAAGGAAACCAAAGCCGGAGACGATCCGGCCCAATTGGCACACGACGCGCTGGCAGGTGTGGCCGGGCTGATCGCCGCTTTCGACGATCCCAACACGCCCTATGAAGCCAGACCCTATCCGGCCATGGCCCCCAAATATTCCGATTACGGACATCTGGCCCGCATCGCCGAATGGTCCACCGACACGGATGACGGAGGCGAGGCATGATTTCGGTCCTGGATCTCGCCAACGAACACCAAGCCCGCGCTACCAATCCGCAAACCAGCGTCTGGGTCAACGCCAGCGCAGGAACCGGCAAGACCAAGGTGCTGACCGACCGGGTGCTGGCGTTGCTGCTGGCGGGCACCCCAGCGCATCGTCTGCTGTGCCTGACGTTTACCAAAGCGGCGGCGGCTGAAATGTCCAACCGCTTGTTGGCAGTGCTGTCGCGCTGGACCATCGAGGATGAAGCCAAACTGATTCAGGCGATTGCGCCGTTGCTATCCGCGCCGCCGACCGAAACTGATCTGCAAACCGCCCGGCAATTGTTCGCCCGGGTTTTGGACGTGCCAGGCGGTCTGCACATCGAAACCATTCACGCCTTCTGCCAATCACTGTTGAAGCGCTTTCCCATCGAGGCCGGGCTGTCGCCGCATTTCCAGGTCATGGACGAATCCGATTGCAACGAACTGTTGGCCGAATGCCAGAAGCAGGTTCTGACCATGGCCCTGACCGGGAGCGACGACGCTCTGACCCAAGCTTTGCGCGATGTCTCGGACCGCGTGCATGAAATGCTGTTCCCTGATTTGATCAAGGCGCTGACCGCCAGCCGCGCCCGCATCGCCCGCATGATCGAGACCTTGGGCGGAGTCGATGGCGCGATGACGGCGCTGAGCGCCCGCTTGGGTCTAAACCCCGAAGACCAGGTCGATTCCGTTCTGGCGTCGGCGGCTGACGAACAACGTTTCGATGCAGCCGGACTGCGCCGCGCTATCCCAATCCTGATGCGTGGCAAAGCCACCGATCAGAAATGCGCCAACGGCTTGGCTGCGTGGCTGTCCCTGTCCGACTTACCTGCGCGCGTTTCAGCCTTCGCCGATTACAGCGCGCTGTTCCTGACCCAGCAGGGCGACATGCGCAAGAAGCTGGCAACCACCGACATCGCCAAATCTTATCCCGATATCGTCGAGGCATTGCACATGGAAGCCCGCCGTGTCCTGACCGTGCACCAAACCTTGAACGCGCTTGAAACCCGCGACGCCAGCCGCGCCCTGTTGATCCTGGGCAATGCCATTCTCCATGCCTATACCGTCCGCAAAGAGCGGCAGGCGATCCTTGATTACGACGATTTGATCGTCAAGGCCCGCACCCTGTTAGAGCGTCAAGGAATCTCCGCCTGGGTACTGTACAAGCTGGATGGCGGCATCGATCATGTGTTGATCGACGAGGCTCAAGACACCAACCCCGATCAATGGGCGGTGGTGCGCGCTTTGACTTTGGAATTCTTTTCCGGCATTAGCACTCGCGATGTTTTACGCACACTCTTTGTGGTCGGCGACGCCAAGCAATCCATCTACAGCTTCCAGCGCGCCGACCCCGCCGAATTCGCAGCCATGCGCACCTACTTCCACGACAAGGTGATGGGCGCCAATCAGAGCTGGGATCAGGTGCCGTTGGCGGTCTCGTTTCGCTCAACTCAGGCAATATTGGACGCGGTTAACGCCATCTTCGCGCCCGACGCTCCGGCCCGCATCGGCGTCGCCCCCGTAACCGAAGACATTACCCATTTGCCCGCTCGTCTGGGCCAAGGCGGTTCAGTGGAAGTCTGGCCGCCGGTGGATGTCCGCCCCCTAGATGCCCCCGCCCCCTGGAAGCCCCCCATCGAACGCTTGCGCGCCGACTCGCCGTCCCAAAGATTGGCGGTTCTCATCGCCGAACGCATCGGCACCATGGTCGGCAAGAAAACCTTGGCGTCGCGCGGCAGACCGGTTCAGCCCGGCGACATCTTGGTGCTGGTGCGTAGGCGCGGCTCCTTCGTCGAGGATTTAATTCGCGCCCTTAAAGCTCGCTCAATCGCCGTGGCCGGAGCCGACCGCATGGTTCTAACCGACCAAATTGCGGTTATGGACTTGCTGGCTTTGGGGGCTGCGTTGCTCACTCCTCACGACGACCTGGCCTTGGCGACGGTTCTGAAATCGCCGTTGTTGGGGTTGAATGAAGAGGATTTGTTTGATTTGTCGTGGAGCCGAGCCGGATCTCTTTGGGAATCACTGCGTGAGTCTCAAGCCCACGCCTCCACATTCGCGACCTTGAACCGGTGGCGTCAAGCGTGCTTCCGGCAAACACCGTTCGAGTTCTATTCGACCATCCTTGGATCGGAGAAGGGGCGCGTAAGGCTGGCCGAGCGCTTGGGACCTGAGGCCGAAGATCCCTTGGATGAATTCCTCAGCCTGGCTTTGGCGTTTCAGAACAGTCATCCGCCCTCGCTGCAAATATTTCTGCATTGGATTGAAAGCGCCGGTATCGAGATCAAACGAGATATGGAGCAAGGGTCTGCCAATGCCGTCCGCATCATGACCGTACATGGCTCCAAGGGTTTGCAAGCACCCATCGTCTTCTTGCCCGACACGATGCAAGCGCCCAAAGCACCATCAACATCCGTATTGTGGCTGGACCACCACCCTCATGACGTACTTGCTTGGTCGCCCAGGGCAGACCGAATCGATGAGATCAGCACTGTCGCCAAACAAGCTCGGGCCGATTCCGCCCATCAGGAATATCATCGTCTGCTGTATGTGGCGGCCACCCGGGCCGAGGATCATTTGATTATCTGCGGCTGGCGCGGACGCAAAGTCTCTTCTGGCACCTGGTACGAGTCCTTACAATCGTCTCTTTCCGCCATTTCGACTCCCGAACCGGATTCCTTGCTGGAAGCTTTGGGTCAAACCGAGACATCCGACTTGATGAGGGTTCGTTCGCCTCAATCATCGCCCCCTGACCGCTTAGCGACAAAACTTGCAATGGACTCTCTGCCACTGCCGTCCTTACCTAGTTGGGCGATAAAAGCGCCCTTAACGGAACCGTCCCCCCCGCGTCCTCTATCTCCGTCTAAACCCGAAGCTAGTGAAATCGCAGTGCGCTCACCGCTTGATCGGCAACAGGGCCAATCCAGCTTCAAGCGCGGTACGGTAATCCATCGACTGCTGCAATCCTTGCCCGATATCGCTCCCACACAACGAACCCTTGCCGCTCAGCGCTACGTGGCCCAATCGACGACCGATTGGGATGTTGGGCAAAGGGTCAAGGTCATCGCCGAGGTCATTGCCATTCTGGATCATCCGGATTTTACAGCCTTGTTCGGACCGTCGAGCTTAGCCGAGGTTCCGGTTGCAGGTTTAATCGGCGACCGCGCCATGGCCGGTGTGGTCGATCGCTTGTTGGTGACTAAATCCGAGGTGATGATCGTCGATTATAAAACCAACCGATGCCCCCCTTTGTCGAACGACTCAGTCCCAATTCTGTATATCCGTCAAATGGCTGCCTATCGGCTGGCTTTGGCCTGCATCTATCCCCGC